>JAYYJK010000126.1:0-15117 GCA_036146255.1 Nanobdellota archaeon | reverse complement strand
AAAGGTTGCAAATGGAATTAATAATAGTAATACTATTCCAAGTATGTATTTCATTGTACTTGTTCAGTAGTATTTATTATTTATAAAGTTACCTTTAGAGAAATTAATAATAATCTTAAAATTAATTACATTTTAAGGATTTGAGATAAAATGGATATATACCTATATTTATTTCTTCTTAGAAATAATTAATTTGTTATCAATGATTTCGCATTCTAAATCATCGCCTTTCTCCCACTCTAATTGTTCAATATATTTTGAATTAATATTAGTCCAGAATTTATAATATGATTTGCCATTATACTCTTTAGCTTTCTGGGAGAGAAGTTTCATACTTTAAGTTAGATATTGGTATTTAAAAGAGTTTGTTGTTATTGAGTGGGTTTATGTTATGAGATTATTAAAAAAATTCCTAAAAATAAATCTTTCTTTGGAATAAAACTCTCATAATAAGAAATTTTTTCAAGTGAGACAATTTTTTTAATAATTTTAATTCCAAAATTTTTGCAGTTAAAAAAGTAATTACTAAACCAATAATCCGCACAATAACACTTAATATTCAAGCATAAAACCGACCCCATAATAATACTGTAACTGGGAGCAAATATATTGAACTAATTGGAGCTATAACTGTTGGAAAGTCAGTAATGAAAACATAAAGAAAAACACCAAATAAGCCTAGATTTAAATTCTCTTCAATAGAACTCACATTAGTTTGAAGTAAATATGATACTAAAACAATTAAAATTAAAATTCCTCAGACTATACTTAAATTTTTGTTTTTCATTTCAAATTTAAAATTATTAAATTAGTATTTCCCACATTTCTTTTTTCAATGATTCCTTTTTGCTCATATCTCGTAAGTATTCTTGATACTCTAACTTTATTATAACCAGTTAAGGCTACTATATGGTTTTGTTCTAAACGATTATTGTTTTCTAATAAAACTCGAATAATTTCTGATTCTTCTTTAGGAAGTAAATTTAATAGAGATTTTAATTGAACTTTACTTATCTTAAATTGGAATAAAAGAATTATAATTCCACCAAGAACTAATGAGATTGCAGAAATCACATAAACAATTAAAGGTAATGATTCTCCGTTTTCATCAACATAATAACCATTAACTATTGCAAAAAGAACACCTAGTATAAAGACTAAACCAAAACCAATGATTAATCTATTTAAAGGGATTTCTATTTGCTTTGTCATTTTATTTTTCTAACTCTTTTTTTAATTCGTGATATTCTTTTTTAGTAATCTCACCTTTGGCAAGTCTTGTTTTTAATATTTCTTCAGGATTATTACTTTTCCCAATATTTGCTGATGTTATAACCCAGTAAATTATTCCTAAAAAACCAAGAAATATAATTAATTGAAAAAATATCCCAAAGCCCATGTGTCCTCCTAGTCCAATTCCGTAATCTGAATAGTGCATCATTTTATTTATTATATGTTTTGTATATATATATAAGTTTTGAATTTAATTATCTAAATCCACAACCTCCTCCACTAATTTGAATTCCTCCTCGACCATAGCCTCTATTGAAACCATGTCTCATGTAACTTTTTTCTTCCATTGCTTCGTGCACCTTTTTAAATTCAGCAAAATCTTCTTCTGAATCAACCCACCTTGCAACTGAGTAACCTAGTTCTTCTCTTAGACTTAACAAATCTTCATAAGAACCATTCTCAATTACTTCTTCAACTTGAGTGTTGTAAGTTACAGCTTGTGAGTTTTGAAATCCTGAGTTTCCAAAACTTCCACTATGAGCAAAGGCAAATGTTGCTCCAAGTGTTACAATTACTAAACAAATTATTGTCATTAATATTTTTTTCATTTGAATCACCTCTTTGTGATATGTTTCTATGTTTGAAACGAGATATATTCTTTTGTGAAACGTGTCCTATTTTTGTGAAACTATATTAGTTTCTCATTTACAATAATCATCACAAATTTCATCTTCGAACTCAATTTCTAAAGTTGAATGATTAATTCCTTGACTTATTAAATTTTTTTTAATTTCAATTTTAATTTTTTTAATATCTTCTTTAGTAGAATTTTCCTTAATAACAATATGACTACTTAAAATATGTTCTTCTCCATCTAAAGACCAAATATGTGTGTCGTGAATATCTTGAATTAAAGGATTTTTCTTTAATTGAGTATCAATAATATTAGCATTTAAATCAGTTGGTGTCGCTTGTAGAAATAAAAGAGCAGTTGACTTTAGATTCTTCAAAACTCCCCATAAAATATAAAGAGTAATTAAAATTGATAAAATTGGATCTAATATTATTAAATTAGTAAATATCATCACAATACTAACTATAAATACAGCTACCCAACCTAAAACATCTTCAAGTAAATGCCAAGAAATTACTTTTTCATTCATAGTTTTTCCTTTTGAAGTTTTGTAAACAGCATATCCATTTACTATAATTCCAAATATGGCTAAGATTAACATTCCTTGAGCATTAGATGCTTCAGGATTGATTATTCTAGGAATTGCTTCAGAAAGAATAAACAATGAACCAAGTAATAAAATTACTGCATTAATGAAAGCTCCAAGTAATGAAAATCTTTTATATCCGTAAGAAAATTTATTAGTTCTCTTTTTTGAAGAAAACTTTTCTAAAAACCAAGCTAAACCTAATGAAAAAGTATCTCCTAAATCATGTAACGCATCAGACATTATAGCAACACTATTTGTTAAATAACCTCCTATGAATTCAATTATTGTAAAAAAAAAATTTAGAAAAAAAGCAATCTTAATGTTCTTAACAGAGTTCTGCTCGTGTGAGTGATGTTTATGATTATGTCCCATTTTATTAATAATTAATTTATTTTTTCTTAGTATTTATATCTTTTGATTACCTCTAATTTCATAATATATAAGAATAATAAAAGCTAATGATAAATAAATATCGGCAATGTTAAAAATTGAAAAATACTTAATACCTATAAAATCTCTAACATAACCTAAAAAAAGTCTATCAAAAAAATTACAAATAACTCCACTTATAAAAAAAATAAAACTAAATAAGTAATATTTATTTGATACAAAATCTCTGTACTTATATAAACAAATACAAAAAATAATTATAGATAAAATAATAATAAACCAATTATAATATTCTACACCTGAAAATAAACTAAATGCACTTCCAGTATTTCTATAAGATTTTAAATAAATAAAATTGCCTATTGAATCAACATCTCTAAAAACAAATTTTGTTAATTGATCAATTAAAACTAATAAGAAAATAATTGAAAAAACTTTTCCTTTTTTTAACATGTTAATAGCCATTTTTATTTATTTTATTTAGATAATTTTAAGATTTTAATTGCTCCATTAATTACTACAATAAATACAATACTTCCAATTATCAAATCAGGTTTATTTGAATTAAATAAATAAACTAAAATTCCTGAAACTATTATTCCAAAATTTATAATTAAATCATTTGATGTGAAAATTGAACTAGCTTTCATGTGAGCATCTTCACTTTTAGATTTTTGAAATAAATAAAGACAATACAAATTAGCAGCAAAGGCTAAAGCTGAAACAACTATCATTGTAGTAAAATCTGGCATTTTTTCAAAACCTAAAAATCTCCTTATAACTTCAACAAACCCTATAACTGCTAAAAAGATTTGAAAGTACCCTGCAAGCCTTGCAACTTTCTTCTTAAGTAAAATACTTCCTCCAACTGCAAAGAGACTAATTAAATAAACAATTGAATCAGATAACATGTCCAAACTATCAGCAATAAGTCCCATAGAATTAGAAATCAAACCAAAAAACATTTCTAAGATAAAAAAAGTAAAGTTAATATAAAGAACAATTTTCAAAAGTTTTTTTTGATTTTTAGAATCATCCTTAAATTCTTCATTTTCTACTTTCTCAATATTTTCAAGTTTAGAATCTAATTTTAATTCATTCAAAGATTTTTCAATTTGTTTATTTTTTTTTGAATGGTAAATAGTAAGTTTTCTATTTTCAAAATCAAAATTAAGTTTTTTAATTTCTTTGATTGGATTTAATTTTATTTCAATTAAACTTTTCTCTGATGGACAATCCATCTTTTTTACTATAAATTCACTTTTATACATTTTTTATTTCTTTTCTTCAATTTTAATATGTTTTGCTAAAACCATTAAGGTTAATTCAAATATCCCTTTAAGAATTAAACACCAAAAAATCACAACAAATACTCCTGTAACATTATCTCCTTGAGCAAAATATGTGAAAGGTGAAATTGGATTTCCTACATTTTGATTAATACTATGGTCTTCCCCATCATGACTAAATCCTAATGTGAATAAACTAAATAAAATAAATATAAACATTGAAATTCTTATTAAATTTTTATTCTCCATTTTTTATTTCATTTTTATCTTACATACCTTCAAATTTTTCAATAATGAAATATTTGCATATACTAAAAGAGGAATAGCAATTATTTTTAATTCTAATCCATACCAAGGAAGTAGAGTTACCAAAGAAGTTAAGCCTAAATATGTTGCTAGAGTTACTGAACATGCAGGACAACCAGCAACAAGTAATCCTAAGAAAGTTCCTCCACCTGAACTAACATTTTCTTTAATTGAAAAGGAATTAAATTCTAAAAATTTGTACAATGAAATGGGAATAAATAATCCAAACAATATTGTAATCGATAACTGCATTATAATTTGCCACCATAAATATGTATGTCCAAAGTTTCCAGCAATTAATTCAAAGTTTGTAAAGTAAATAAAAATAGATCCAATTAATATTGTAGTAATAACTAAAGTTAATTGACTATACCATTTACTAAATACATCCTTGAAATTATTTTTAATCATTTCCATCTTTAAATTGTTATAAATTCATCAAAACTCTTATCGTTATTCATTTTGAAAACTTTATATGGTGCAGTTTTAGGTCCAGGCATTCCAGGAGTTCCTGTTGGCATACCAGGCAAAGATATTCCTTTTACATCGGGAGTTTCTTTTAATAGTTTTAAAACTGCTTCAGTTGGAACATGACCTTCTACAAAATAATCATCAATTACAGCAGTGTGGCAACTTTGCTTATCTCTAGGGATTTCAAATTGATTTTTAATATCACTAATGTCTAATTGTTCAACAACTTCAACTTCAAATCCTAACCTCTTGTATTCTTCAATATGTCCATTACAACATCCACAACTTGGTGATTTGTAAACAGTCATTTTTTTGCCTTCTAAATTTAATACATCTAAATCATTTATTGATTCTTGAGTATTTGAAGAAGTTGAACATCCTGCAACAAATAATGTAATTATTAAAAAGAAAGCTAATAATGTTTTTTTCATTTATTTAAGCCTCCACCTTAAATGACATCATCATTCCACTTTGAAGATGTTCAGCAATATGACAATGTGCCATCCATTCTCCTTCATTGGTAACATCAAGTAATATGTCAACACTAGATCCAACTGGAACTAAAACAGTATCTTTCCAAACTAAATTTTCATTTTTAACTCCATCTTTTTCAAGAACTAAAAACCTTTGTCCATGAAAGTGGATTGGATGTTGCATTGGATGCATTGATTCAGGATCATTAAACAATCTAATCTTAACTTTATCTCCAACTTTATATTTGTAAGGTATTTCCATATTCTCTTTTCCTGTTTCTTTATCAATTAAAACCCATTCCATTGTGTTATTTGTCGTTAGTTTATTCATTGCATTCATTGTATCTTCCCACTCAATCTCATCTCCATCAGACATTGACATTCCATCCATTCCCATACCTTGCATTCTAATACTTAAAGTAATTTGTGAATCTACCTCTTTATCAAAATATTTTCTGAAATTGTCAATATCCTCTTTAACATATTTATTTTCTCTTAATGTTAAAAAGTCAGTTGTTAGATCTTTATTAGACATTTTATTTAAAACATTAATTTTTCCAATAGTGTATGTTTTCCAAGGATTAATATTTTTCATTTCATATTCACCTGAGTTTTCAAAATACGCTTCAATTGTATATCTCTCAGCTGGAGCTATAATTAATGAATCAACATATTCTTCTTTTTCATAAGAACCTATATCTCCACCAACTAATTTTATTTGTGCATTAGGAATTGAAAAATTAAAAGTTCTAGTGTTAGCAACATTTGTAATATAAAATCTTACAATATCTCCTTTATTTACTTCAAGTTCATAATCATCATCTCCATTTGTTAACATAATATTTCCAAATCTCCCCATCATAGCATGATTTACAGAGCCATCAAAAAAAGGTGCAATATCACCATTCTCAATTAAAATGTCATCAATGATTAATGGGACTTCTTTATTTACTTCATTATAATAGTCTTCATACTGAGAATCAACCAACATATTTCCATAAAGTCCTAATTCTTGTTGGTAATCTTCTCTTACATGAGGGTGATACCAATAAATTCCTTCATCTTTGAAATCTAATTCATATTCGAAAGATTCACCTGGATTTTGAGTTTCCATAGTAACTCCTGGAACACCATCAAAAGAATTGTTTAATCTTAATCCATGCCAATGAACTGTAGTGTCAGTGTCTAAATTATTTGTAACATTAACATAAATTACAGAATTTTGTTTAACATGAAGTAGAGGTCCAGGGATTTGTCCATTATACCCAAACATTCTAATTTCATTTCCTGCAATTTCTTTTTTAATAATATCAATAGATAAATCAACTTTATCACCATCTTCTAAATTCATTATTTGAGTCTCTTTAGCAACTTGAAGATTGGAAATGCTTCTGTTAACAATATCAACTCTATTTAAGTCTTGGTTATTATTCATATTATTCATCATATTTCCGTGGTGATCTGAATCTTGATCTGAATCTTGATCTGACTCTAAATATTTTTCACAACCAGGCATTTCAGGCATACTTTTACAATGTTCTATCATCATATCATCATTTGAATTCATAGGATTATCATTCATTTGGTTATCTTGAGAATTTCCCATCATAGAATTCATATTTGAATTTGAAATAATTGAGACTTGAAATAATAGATAAAAAATTAAAATAGATTGAACAACTAGAGCTCCAATAATAATTTTAAAATGTTTATCATAATTATTATTTTTTTTATTTTCAACATTATTTTCTTTTTCATTACTAAAGTTATGATTTACTTTAGGTAAATGACTCTTATTTCTTTTTTTCATTTTATTATAAATTGTGAATTACATTAAGTAATTTTTCTCTTACCTCCTTAGTTATACACCTTAGTTTTTCATTTTCAACAAAATTCATTGCAATTGTAGGGTCAATAGCCGAAACATAAGTTATACTTTCTTTTTCATATATAATTATATTACATGGAAGTAATAATCCTATATCTTGTTCATTTTGAAGAGCTTCATATGCAAAATTAGGATTACATGCTCCCAAAATAATATATTTATCAAAATCTACATCAATTTTTTTCTTTAATGTAGTTTTAACATCTATTTCAGTTAAGACACCAAAACCTTCTTTTGAAAGTTCTGCCTTTACTTTTTCAATTGCCTCATTATAAGACAAACTTATTTGTTTTTTAATTCCATATTCCATTCTTCATTAAAACAATATATTTGGAAAGAACAATAACATGATTCCAATTAAAAACATGATTATCCCTCCAATTAATTTTGAGTATCCTGAGTATTTAGTAGTCCAATCTGAATTGATTGCCCAAATTGCAAGAGCAAATATGATAAAATCATCAATCATGAAAAATATATCATAAACTAAGATATAAAAGTATTTCATACCAAGTGAGATATCAGCAATTGCCAACATTTGAGTAAATATTGCAGGAAGTCCTGCTGAACAAACAAACTCAATTGAATTAATTACAATTGCTAATAATATAACTGCAAATAAAGACATTACAGTTATTGGTGAATTGACAATTTGTTCAATTTTATTCATTGTTTTCTTTTTAGATTTTAAATCTCCAACTTCACAAGTAACAGCTCCACCTTTTTTCATGTAATCTCTAACTGAAACTATTCCAGTATAAATTGCAAATGCACCTACTAAATATAAGATCCAATTAGATATTCCTATGAACATAAACAAATTCAACCATCCTGCAAGAACAAAGAAATACATAATAGCTTCAGTTGCAACAAAAGTTCCAACTATAATGTAGAGTTTTTTTCTATCACCAATTGTAGTTGCAAGTGAAATCAAATAAATTAAAACCCACATGGCACAAGGGTTAAACCCATCTAAAATTCCTATAACAATTGCAGCTAAAAGTAAAGAAGTTGATTTGAAATCTATTTCAATGTTAAAAAAAGGTATTGTAACTGAAGAAGTTTCTTCTAATGCAGTTTGAGAAGTGTCAATCCCACCTATAAAAAAATAAGATATAAATACTAAACTTGCAATAAGAATACCCATTAAAAAATGGAATTTATTTAATTTAATTTTCTTCATTTTGTCTTAAATCAATTGTTCTTGTTTTAGTATCATCCCAACTAGATTCAATTCTAGCTTTTTCTTTTTCAATCATTTCAATTAACTTTTGACCAGTTGTTTCATCAGATCCATATCCAGTATTAACTTCTTCACCAATAATACTTGTTGGTGTTGAAATTCTGTCAACATTAATTTGAGGATAATCTTTAGCCATTTCTAATATTTTCTCTTTAGAACCAGACTTAGTTAATTCAAATTCATTAATTCTTAATTGAGGATACATTTCTTTTAATGTTTCATGAAATTTATTTTGTTTATGACAATGAGGGCAAGTAGATAAATGGAAGTAATACATATCAATTACATCATCACCATAAACTAAATTTTCATCACTTGAAGAGTTATTTGAATTAATCATAAAGAAACTTATTAATACTATAACTAAAACAACACTTCCCCAAGTAATAATTTTTTTATTTCTTTTATGCCTAATCTTCTCTTGTCTAAATTTTTCTTTTTTTGAGAGTTCTTTCATTTTTATATTAATGGTATTTTTCATTATTTGAGAAATAAGTGAAATGAAATTAAAGTAAATAAAAAAAGTAATTTAAAAATTCACTTTAATTTCATTTAATGCTTATTTTACTCAGCTAATGCACTCTCAATTTCTGCTTTAAGTACGCTATATGGTTGTGCCCCAACAATTAATTTACCATTAATAACAAATGAAGGTGTTCCACTAATTCCTGCTTGAGCTCCTGCTGCTAAATCTGCATCAACTTCTGCTTTTTGAGCTGGATCATTGTAACAAGTATTAAATTTATCCATATCTAAAGTTCCAGTTTGAGCAACCCAAGACATAATATCTTCTTCATTAAAGTTAATTGTGTTTTGCCCTTGTTTATTTTGTTCAGCAAATACAATATCATGATATTTAAAGTATGCTTCATTTCCTAATTGTTCTCTTACACAATTACCTGCAACTGCTGCTGGAACTGCTGCTTCGTGAAAGTTCAGAGGGAAGTCTCTAAAGACATATTTAATTTTACCAGTATCAATAAAGTCTTCTTTTAATTGTGGATAACTCTCAGTCCAGAATTTTCTACAAAAAGGACATTGGTAATCACTAAATTCAATTACTGTAACTTTAGCATCTTCTGCCCCTAACCAAGGATCATCATCTGCGCTTACTTCAACTTTTTGAGCTGAAGGTGCTGAACCTTGAGAAGGTGGTTGTGCTACAGACCCATCACCATAACCTGGAGCATTTGCTGCAAAGAAGGAATCTAATCTATCAACTTTTTCTGATAATTCTTCAATTTGAGAAGAATCTACAGAAGAGCTTCCGCCATTTCCATTCATTGGCAAAATAATAAATACTGAGATAATTAATTGAATTATTACTAATCCCAATATCCAAGTTTGTAAAAATGGCTTACTTTCTTTTTTTTTAGTTTTTTCTGAAGTATTTTTTGGCTTCATAGCTAACCTGAGCAATTTTTCCTTTATAAAGAAAACTTAGAAATAGTTTAGAAATAGTTAAAATTAGTTAAGAAATAGATGTTTATTTCTTCCTTTCTTTTTAATTGAGATAACATTTTCTTTTTGTAATTCATTTAGTTTAATTATTAATGTGGGATGTGATATTTTAATATGTGCCTTAAGTTCTTTAATTGTAGGGAAATTCCCTTGAGCTACTTCTTTTTTAATAAATGAGACTATTTTTTGCATATCTGAATCTAGTATTAATTTATCTTCTTTTTTAAATTTTTTATTTTGAGGTATAAACTCTTTGTGACCTTCTAATAAATATATCATAATTAATAAATAAATTATGAAAATTAAACTAGAAATGAATTGCTTTATTATGTAATCTTTCTTTAATTTATTAATAAAATCTAAATTTTTTTGTCTATTTAATTCAATTTCAAGATTAATGTCTAATAATAATATTCCAATTTGTTCTTCATATTGAGAAACAAGTTCAGAAATTTCTGAATTATATTCTTTGTTATTTGATATTTCATTTAGTTTCTTTAATTCAATTATTCGCTCCCTTAAATTTTCTAAACTATAATACTCATCAATAGTATCTGCTAGAGTTTCTGATGAAAATAGATTATTTTGTTTTAAGCCTAGTAAATCTGAAACTACATTTGAACTATGATTTACTTTTGAAAGATATTGTTCTCTATTACTTTGAGAAGATAAAAAATCTTGAGACATAAAAGATTTATATAATTTCGAATCTTCTTCATGAACTTTATGAATAATGTTCTGAAGTGTGTTAAACCCTTCATAAACATCATTATTGTATTCATTTAATGATTTAGAATAACTAAAATAAAAAGAAATTATAATTAAAAGGTAAAAAATAGTTAAAGTCCCAAGAGTTATAAGAAGCCGTTTTTTCTTATCCATTAAAATAGTTAAAGTATAGTTAAATATAAACTTTATTAATTTAATCTAATGCTAACATAAAAATTAATTATTTTTATATCTAAAATATAATTATGTTTCGGTACCGAAAAGTATATAAATATAGAAAACATAGTATATCTATGAAAGGAGTTAAGTTATATCTTGGGAGTATTGTAGTATACCTTATATTATCATTATTAATTAAATATAACCTTACTATACAGGCTTTATTAGTAATTTTAGTTTTTACACCATATTTAATTAAGAAATATAAATTATTTCAAAAAAACCAAATACAAAATGAATTTAATAATATCCATACCATGAATGGATATGAATTTGAATACTACCTGAAAAAACTCTTTAAATCAAAAAATTACAAAGTAAAACACACTCCTCTATCAAATGATCAAGGAGCAGATTTAATTGTTGAAAAAGATAATATCACTACAGTTATTCAAGCTAAAAGATATTCAAAACCAGTTGGAAATAAAGCAGTACAAGAAGTAATTGCTGCAAAACAGTATTATAATTGTCATAGAGCAATTGTAATTACAAACAATTCATTCACAAAATCAGCAAAAGACTTAGCTGGGAAATGTAGAGTTGAATTGTTTGACTATGAGGTGTTGAAAAAGTTAGTTTAAGTCTACGCAAAAATACTATTTTTAAAATATATTTTGCGCATTTTGACAAAAATATATGATGTATTTGGAAAAATACTATATTTCTTAATTTTAAGACTTATAGGTACATTTCAAAATGCGCATTTTGATATATATTTTAATAGATATGAAAAAAGTTTTAGAAATAATTTTCAAAAAAATGAATAAATTATCTAAGTTTAGTAATTCTAATAGAAATATTTGAAAGAACCATTACCATCAATTTATGTGAATTTACCATTTTATGCCTCCACAGGTTTTAGAATTTCTGGAAGTTCAGCACTCTCAATTAAATGTCTTCTCATTAAACTCTCTCTTTCTTCCACTTCCGTATAAAATAAATCCAATGAATCTACATTACCTCCAATAATTACTAACCTTTGTTTTTGTTTAACACAGAATTTACCCCCAAAGAAATCATTAATATCAAAAATAAAATTAATTCCATATCTTACTTTTTCATATGCTTCTTTAGTTTTTTCAGACTCATTTTTAATAATACAAAAATATCTGTACAAATCTTTCGTACTACCTTTGTCAATTATTTGTCTTACTAATTCAGATATTACTCTTGAACTCATCTTTCAAACAAATATCCTCCAAATAATCATGTAAAACTTCTCTTAGTAAATCTTCTCTTAATTCAAATTCCTGATAAAATTCTTTCTTACTTACTTTTTTCCCATTAAATAAAAGCACTTCATCTCCTTGTATTTGATACATTTTATTAAAATAATCATTAATATCAAACTCAAAATGAATTCCATATCTTACATCTCTGTAAACATTTTTATTTTCTCTTGATTCTTTACTAACTAATCTAAATATTCTATATAATATCTCTAATTTACTTAAAATTGCTTCAACTAATATTTCTTTATTTAATACCATTTTTAATTTTCTTCGATTGATTCTAACGCACTATAATTAATATTATTATATTCTAAACAAGTTGAACAAACAAAATTTCCACCCTTTATCTTTCCACTATAACCTTGCTCAAAACAATTACAACACGTTCTTAATTTCATTCTTAATTTCCTACCTCACTTAACAACTTAGAAATTCCCATTTCTAGTGTTTCAAGATTATTCCTTGCTACATACATTCTTAATTCTCTATGAGTGTCTTCTTTGATTTTAATAGTCTTTTTACTCATTGTAGTAATCTTACTACTTAGAAATATTTAGACGTTATGAGTATAACTTAACGTACTTTAATAGTAACTTTTATAAATACTAAAAAACAGAAATAATTAGATAAAATGACAAGAACTCCTATAATAAAACAAAAAGAATTTTTAGAAATTTTCTTATATATTTTTCAAGAAAAACAAGCAGTACCATATAATATTGAAATCTTAAATGATTATGATTCATATGATAAACATTATGGAATATATGAATATATGAAATCAAAAAAATATTATTCTAATTTAGATAAAAATGCATTTGGTAAAAAATTATTAAGATTTAAAAAATTAGGTTTTATAGATTTATTACAACATCCATTACAAAGAAAAGGAAAACAAAGAGGAAAAATTTCATCTTATTCTATTAATTATTATGAATTAATAAGTTACATGTTATTAAAGTGTACTCCTACATGGTTTGTTGAAATTTACAAAGATGGTGGTAGAATTATTGATAAAAAAATATTCATTAGTTCAGAATCAAGAGTAAAATTTCAAAGTCATATAGAATTAGAAATACAAAAATATATTAAATTTAGAAATGATCCAATCCATAAAAAAATAAATTGTTTATATGATTTATTTACATATTTACTTCAAACATATTTATTTAAAGATTTCATTAAGTAAGGGTTTACGATATTTAGGGAACACTATCTAAAATAATCAATCAATTCTTCTATTAATTTATATAAACCATATATTGATGCAATAGAACCTATAAAAAAGAAAGTATAAACTAATACATCTATTATACTATCAAATGTTTTAATTTTTTCACAAGCACTATTTTCTTTTAAATCTAATTCCATATTATTTTCCATCTTACAAACTTCTCCAGAGATTAAACTCATTATTAAAGATACAATTAATATTATCATTAAAAAAACTATTCCTGCTATTATTCCTTTATATTCATCCTCAATAAAATCAACTATATTTCTTAACATATTTATTATATATTTTAATCCTTTTTAAAGACCAACATTTTATATTCCTTAACTGCAACTTCTTTTTTTGCCAAATAATGATTGAATCCAACATTTTTAGAAACTCTACCTTGAATAAAATTTGCAACCTCTAAATTTATATTAGCTTTAATTAACATAGTAAAATTATATTTTCTTGTATATTTCAATGGAATCAATTTATTTCTCTTAATCCAAGTCTTTAACTTTTCAACATTAAATACTTTCAATTTTTTAATATTATCAATAATTAATTTATATGTATCAAACGATAAGAAAACATAGTATGCATTTTTACTTCCTCTTAAATGATATAGTGAATATACAACAACATTATCATAAATCTCAAATTTACTAACATCAATATTTTTTACAAATTCTTGTCCTTCTGTAACTCTTAATCCCGATTCTAATAGTATTTTCAAAAAGATATAATCTATATTATTATATTTATGAACCCTATTTTTAAAGTTTTTAATCTCTTCTTTACTTGGAATGTACGTATCAATATTAGATTTTTCAGTAACTTTAACCTTACTTCTAATTTTATTTATCAAATCAATTTCCAAATATTCATACTCTTCACAGTAATTTAAGAAATTCCTTAATGCTAAAGTTCTATACTTCTTACATTTACCTTTAACAAGTTTATCTCTTAATTCATTTACATCATCAAACTGTAATCTTAAACAACTCCTTAGTGAATTTTTAATGTTTAAAATATATCCATCGGAAACTTTCTTTGAATGAAGCCAATCTATGAATTTATCCTCATGAATTTTATGGGCATAAAATAGCAGTTTCTTTAAACTATTGTCGCCATTATTCTCAATAGAATACTCACACTTAGATATATTTAAATCGTTAGAATTAAGTATTTCTCCAGTCTCTAGTCCCCAATCACGGCTCTCTGGAATTAATAGCGAAGGTTGGATTTGAACCAACGACCTCGGGGTTATGAGCCCCGCGAGCACTCCTAGCTGCTCCACTTCGCTAATATATATGTATAAAAGATGTTTATCCTAAGATTTTCATCTTAGCATCGTGTTTTTTTGAAATGTAATCTTTAATTTCTACAAATGTTGCTCCTGCTTTTTCAATTTTAGCAATAGCTGTTTCTGATGCTTTGAAACCAACAATTGTAACTTTTTTAGTTAATGTTCCATTACCTAGAACTTTACCTGGTACGATTACTACTTCTTTATCTTGAGAATATTTCTCAATTCTATCCAGATTGACTTCTGGTCTTTGACTCGCAGTTGAGGATAATTTAGCTGCAACTGCTTTGTAAACATTAGCTCCAGTTGAGTTAGATAATTTTTTTAATTCTCTAATTGTATCAAAAAGAACTTGGTTTGTTGTTTGTGTTTTTCTAATTGTCGCCATTTGACTAGTATAAATTAACACAAGCCCCTTTATAAATACTTCGGTTT
>JAYYJK010000125.1:0-11684 GCA_036146255.1 Nanobdellota archaeon | reverse complement strand
ACGTTTATAAAATTAAAACACTAAATTAGTCTATGACAAATAGATTCACATCATTTTTTTCAAGTAAAAAAGAACATGAGATAGATGATTACTATTCTCCTGATGATTACTCAGAACCACAAAAAGTATTGCCTACAGAAAAAGAGCTCAAAAATCTTAGGAAAGAAAATGCTTTATTAAAAAAATCTTTTTTTGAACAAAACTTAGAATCAATTAAGACAAGAAGATCAGTGAGGAAATATTCAACAAAAGAAGTTGATGAAAAAACAATTTATGACATTATTGAAGCATCTCTTAATGCTCCAGCTACAGGAAATATACAAAACTATAGAACAATTATTGTAAAAGATCAAAAAAGAAAAAACGAAATAGGAAAAATTGCTCTCAATCAATGTTGGCTCTCTGAAGCACCTTATCTTCTCATCATTGTAAGAGATGATTCAAAAGTAATTTCAATGTATCCTCAAGACGGAATGAGGTATTCAATTCAAAATGCTGCAGCATATATTCAAAATGTACTCTCTTTAGTACATGCAGCAGGTTTGAGTTCTTGTTGGGTTGAAGCATGTCAAAATGATGTGTTAAAAGAATATTTAGGAATCTCGGGTTCTCTCTCAATTGATGCAGTACTTCCGGTAGGATATGCCCTAGAAAAACCTCATGTAGAGAAAGAGTTAATCCTTGATATGGTTTTCTTTGAAACATATGGTAATAGGGATAAATAATTTGGATTTGTTATCCTAAAATTAGTTTTTTTTGCAACCAACTAAAAGTAATACTTATATTATTTATTCTGATAAAAAACTTATGGGTAGGATTTTAAACCTTAAATCACAATCAGACGAAAAAATAAATGTGACTTTAGAATTAACTACAAAAGAGGTTTTGTGGTTAAAAGGAAATTTAGATAAAATGCCTTTATTTTCAGAGAATAACTTAGAATTTGAATTAAGATTAGTTCAAAGAGGAAGAAGAGAATCAACAAAATACTTTTTATTACCAAAAGAGATTATTTTTTCTAAATCTGATAATTTACTCCTGTAAAGTCAATAAAAAACAAATCTTTATAAAAATTAAAACCCTGAACTCTTTATGGATTCACAAAAAGCAAAAAAAGCATTCGCAGCAGTTAAATCAGATATGCAAAACATTACTTACAAAATTGAGAGAATAGAGAGGTCAATGAGAAAGAAGCCTCAAAAAGATAAAGAAATCGATCAAATTTTAAGTGCTCTTCAATCTTTAAAAGCAGAAACTTTTGAAAACACTACTCGAATTGAAGCACTCAACACAGTAATTAATGGAGATACATCATCTCAAGAGACTATTTCTTATCAAAAAGATATTGAAGATTTAAGGTCTAAATTAAAAGAAATTGAAGCAAAACAAGTACCTGTGGTTTCTAAAACAGCTTCAAAACAATCAGTATCACAAGATCAAAAAATTGAAAATACCTTTAATGAATTCTCAGAGATCATGAATGAAAAAATTCAAATTGAGATGAATTCTCTTAGATTAGAATTTACTGAAGAAATTGCAAAACTCTACGATAAATGTTTTAATGAAATTTTAAGTTTAAAGGCTCAATTAGACAAACAAGAAACAAAGCAAAAACAAGTATCTTCTCCCAGAACTCCTAAAACAAAAAAAGAAGTTGAAGCAAAAGAAGAAAAAGAAAACAAGGAATCAAAACTTAAAAAAATCTCGAAATTTCTATTTGTAGATGAAGACGAAGACGATTTAAAATCAATAAAAAATCAAGTTGAAGATAAAGAGAAGTAAACTTCTCTATGGGAGAATAATAATGAACTTAACCCTCAAAAGTGAAACTTTTGAGTTTGTTAGTAACTTGAAAATTTTTTATACAAAAAGAGATAAATTTTTTCTTATAAAATAAAAAAATTAAACAAAAAAGACTTATGTTTTAACTAATGCATCTCTTTTTTGAAGTCTAAACCTTTTTGAATAAATGATAAAAATACTTGTGCTTCTTCTTCGCTCATTCCAAAAAGTTGAGCAAATTCCTTATGTGAAATTTGTTGATTTGGTTTAGCTAAAAAATTAGCTAGCTCTTGAGCTCTTCCTTCTTCTGCAAAATTATACTTCTTTATTATTTCATCAAAGGCTTTTTTATGTGCTAATAATTGTTGTTCTTTATCTTCCATTTTTATTGATGTGTGTAATGAAACACCCTTACTTCATTTTCTTCTCTATCAAATTTAACAAATCCAAATCTCTCAAATTGGATTGCTTCATCAACTTTTAAATTACCTAATTCCTCAGTTAAACCTTTAATTCTTGAATTATCTTGCATAACAAGTGTAGCTTCTTCTGTGGCTCCAACAGGTAAGAAATGAATATTTCTCTTAGCTCCAAAGTCTTTTGAGTAGTCTTTTGAAATAAATTCTACTTCTAATGAATCCTCGGATTTGGAAATAACTTTAAAGTTTGCAAAATGCATAAGTCTAAAATGATCGCCAACCTCAAAATTATTAAAATCTAAAGAATCAATAATATAGTCTGCTTGTACTCCAAATACTCTATTTCCAAAAGACTTATCTTCAGGGTGTTTTGGTAATATAATCTCATCAAAGTCAACTGCCCCAATATTTTTGATATGAACTTTTTTAGGATTGTGAACAAAGAAAAATCTTGTAGCTTCTTTTTCTAAAATTTGTTTGTTGAAAAAATCAAGTTGTTTGTGATATTCTTCTGATGTGATTCTTGAATCTCTTTTTGATATTCCAAGAGCCATTATTAACTTTCTAAAAGCTTCTGCCTTATACCCTCTTTTTTTATATGCTAAAATAGAAGGAACTCTAGGGTCATCCCATCCAGAATATTTTCCACTCTCAATAAGTTCAGTTAACTTTGATTTAGATAAATCAACATCTTCAAATTTTAATCTACCATAATGATAATATTCTGGTGATTGTAATCCTAGAGCTTTGTGAATCATCTTCTGTCTCTCTTCACCAATTTCTAAATCTTTTCCACGAACAACATGTGTGAGCTCCATAAGAGAATCATCAATAGCGCAGGCGAAATTATAATTTGGCCAAACGCTATACTTTGTTCCAGCTCTTGCATGAGCATTCTTATTAACTCTAGCAAGCGGAAATGTTCTTAGTGCAGGGTTCTTATTTTGAAGATCAGCTCTTGCTCTAATTACACCCTCAATTTCGCCTTTCATAAATTGCTCAAATAATTTAGATTGTTCTTCTCGACTCATTTTTGCATAAGTACTTTGTTCTTTTGCATCTGTGAGAGCTTTAAATGTTTCAGGATCTGTTTGATCTACATAACACTGGTCAATTTCAAACAATGTTCTGAGATATTTATAATAAAGCTCCATTCTATCTGATTGATAATAAATTTCATCAACTCCATTATCAGTAATCCAATTTACATCCTCAATTACTTTTTCATAATTTTTAATATCGATATTTTCTGGGTTTGTATCTTCAAAACGTAAAATAAATTTCCCTCCAAATTTTTTCTTAAGTTCATAATTTGCTACAATTCCAAATAAATGTCCTAGGTGCAGGTGACCTGAGGGTGCAGGTGGAAATCTAACAACAACCCCATTATCAGTATTCTCCAATTTAGGTAATCCATCAGTTTTATTAGGTTCTTTTTTCTCTTTTTTCTTTTCTAGAAAATCAGGTTTTAGAGAAAGTAATTTCTCAGTTTGTTCTTCTAAAGACATTGAATTAACTTGCTCAACTACAGTAGTGAGTCTTGGCATATATTCTCCCATTTGTTGCTTCATTTCAGGAAACTTTGGCATACATTTTCCAATAAGAGCTTTAGGATTTGCTTTTCCTTTAAAGGAAACTGCATTTTCAAGTGCTTGTTCAAAAACAAAATCTTCAAAATCTTGTGTATTTGTCATAATAGTAATAAACAAACCATTATTTATAAATGTGGTTCAAGTTCTTGTTTCATATATGAATAAACAGTGCAAAGAATTTCTAGTTTTCCGTCATGAATATAAGGTGTAAGTTTATTATCTTTGAGCATTATACCATTTTGTTCAATTTGTCGTATAATATTTTTAGCAACATGTTCATATTTTTTATAATGATTTGGGTGGATTATTTCTCCCTTTAGCAACATACAAATTCCATGTTCGAGAACTCGATATGATTCTATGTTAAGTTCCTCTTTAGCAACTACTTGTGGTTGTGAAATTGTTGCACTTAACAAAAGTAATGTTGGGAGATTCATAGCTCAGTAAAACAATGAATATTAATAAATATTTTTCATTAAACCAAAGTAATTTCCAACACTATCTTTTATAAATCTAAACTTCTTATCTATACTATGGATGACAAAGTATACGAACAATTATTAGACCAAGCTTATTCTGAATTGCCTGAAGTATTATACAAAAAAGAAAGATTTGTAGTGCCAGAAGTATCAGGTAGACTCGTAAAAACTAGAACACAAATTAGAAATTTTGGAGAAATTGCAAAACATTTAGCAAGGGATCAAGAACATATGCACAAATTTATGTTAAAATTTGTGGGTGTGAGAGGGGATCTTAATGCAAACAGAGGAGAAGTTATTCTTCACTCTAGATTTCAGCCAGCAATTTTAAACAAAGGAATTCAAAAATATTATACAGAGTATGTAGAATGTCCTCACTGTACATCTCCAGATACAGAATTAGTTGAAGAAGGTGGTATTAAGAAATGTAAGGCTTGTGGACACCAAGAAAAAGTAACTCGGTTGTAAAATGTCAAATACTATTCAAAGGGAAATCACTGATGAGAAATTAACAAAATATTTTGATGTAACAGGAAGAGCTCTAAAAAAATTAAAATTAGTATCTCCTAAGAAAACGCATTTAGATACAATTGCAAAAGATTATCTCAATATGGCACAGAGCTATTACAATGATGCAGGTCATTTCAAAGAACAAGGAGATTATATTAATGCTTTTGCAGCACTTAATTATGCACATGGATGGCTAGATGCAGGTGCGAGAATAGGTCTGTGGGATGTCGATCACGACAGTGTGCTTTTTACAGTTGATTAAGTGATCGACGACAAGAACGTACGAAGTAAGTGTCTAGTATGTAGAGCATGACTCAGTATTATTTACACTTGATTAAGTATTCATGTTATTTTCGCATATTTTCTTTGTCTAAGTTCTCGACCAACTAGCAACTCTTCCATTTTATTTCTTCTCTCAAGATATCCTAATTCAAGCAATGTTTCTCCTTCTAAATACATTAAATCAAAAATACGCAATGCAACATTAATATGGCTCACTTCATTAATATCTTTAGTCATAATTCTTCTAGAGAGTAATTGAAATGGCAAAAATTCTTGTTTTTCAAAATCATATCCAACACATTCAGAATCAATTACAAATGACATGTCTGAGAAATTGTCTTTTATAAAATCAACAACTTCGGGGAATTGTTTGGTAATGTTATCTAGATTACGTGAAAACAAAGTAACTCTTCCATGGTCGTTGTGAATTTGAACTCTAAGTCCATCATATTTATAATCAATAAATGAAGGTTTTCCAGTAAAAGAAAATGCTTCATCAACAGTATTTGCTCGAGATCCAAGCATTGATCTTAGTGGAATTCCTAATTGAATTTTTGCATGAAGCAAAGAAGTAATATCTTTTTTAATTAATTCAAAAACAAGAGAAAAATCATTTAATACATTATAATTTTTTTCAAATAATTTTAAAAATCCGTTGTAAGTATCTCTTGGATTTTGGGAAACAAGGAGTTGCTCTTTAGAAGCGTTTCTTAAAATATAACAAAGGGACTCTTCAGAATCTCGAGTATCAACAAAATGATTGAGACCTTTAATTTCTTTTGGAGTTTTCATATCAAAAATATCTAGTGTATATGTGGGATTTTTAGTATCGAGGGTTTCCTGGCATTTAGTACATGTTTGTAATGCTAAGTTGATGTGAGAACAATTACTACATTGAATATGAATTGATTCAACATAAGGAAAAACATAACTCACACATGCTTCTTTTAGAACTCCTTCAGAGACTCCAACTCTTAAATCATCGAGAAATAATCTAGCTAAAAACTTATATTCAAGTGCACTTTTAGCATTAAGAAAAAGCTGTGAAATTAATTCCTTTTTATTTTTGTTAGAATTAGTACCTGTTTTTTGAGAAATTTTGTCATAAGTTTGTAAAATAGATTGAAGAGTTAAATCTGATGTTGAAAGAGACTGTTGTTTTGACCCTTCAAATAATTCTTGAGCAATGAGGCCAACATCACCAATTCTTGAGAATTTCTTTTCAATACTTGCTTGATTAGATTTAGATATAAATGCTAAAACATCAAAGAGAGTTTTAAGGGAAATACCCAAAGTTTTTTTATTAATTCTTCTTTGAAAATTTCCTGAAATCATATCAAAAATAATAATTGCTTCCTTCTCATTTTTTTCAATAAAATCTCTAAGTAAAGTAATTTTTACAAGTCTCTTTGAAGTAGATTCTAAGTCTTCAAATACTTGTGCAATCTCAATAAATTTCATATAGTATATATTGAAAATCGATAATTTATAAATTATAGTGTTTTCCTGAATCATAATTTTCCTTAAAAGTACAACAAATATTTATAAAAGTTAAAAGTTCATAATCTCTATGCCACACCAATGTTTAGGATGCGATACTGTATATGACAACACTTCTGACGCCATTCTTAAAGGGTGTCCAGAATGTGGGAGAAAAGCATTCCTCTATATCAAAACAATGCCTCAAAATAATGAGGAGATTGAACTTACAAAAGAATCAAAAGATATGATTTTAAAAGAACTCGAAGAAGTTGTCGATATTGATAAATCTGATCAACCAATTATTTTGAAATTAGAAAATGTGAGGATAATCTCTCCAGGAAAATATGAACTCGATATTAATCAATTGATGAGAAAAGAAAAACCAGTAATTTACAAAGTACAAGAAGGAACCTATGTGATTGACATTGCTTCAATTAAATAATATAACGTAAAAAATGGGTGAAAAAAAGTCTTCAGCAAAATCAGAACTTAATGAAAAATTAGATTTGATTTTACAAAATCAGCAAAGAATCTTAGATAATGAAGAAAAAATTTTAGGAGAAGAACTTAAACTCGAAGAAATGGAG
This sequence comes from Nanobdellota archaeon, assembly GCA_036146255.1. Taxonomy (GTDB): domain Archaea; phylum Nanobdellota; class Nanobdellia; order Woesearchaeales; family UBA583; genus UBA583. Next base: position 4,551 of record JAYYJK010000125.1, on the reverse strand, counting down.
AGACAAGATCTAGAAGGAGATCAAAAAACAATTCATTCTGAAGAACAAGCATTAAAAGAATTAGAAAAGTTAGAAAAAAATCTTAAGTCTTCAATTAGCTCACCTTTAAAAAAAATAACAACACAAGATTTTGTAAAAGGATTTATTGGAGCATTTATTGGTGTAATGGGACATTTTGCATTTGCAAAAGCAGCAGACATTGCACTATATTTAGATCCTATTCGAGCAACTCTGATGTACATTGTAGCATTAATTATCATAATAGGTATGCTCTACTTTACAGGGTTTAGAAAAATTGAAAAACACATAGTAATGAAATTCATCCCACTAAGAGCAACATCTCTATTTTTTGTATCAATTATAACAATCTTATTTGTAAACTTACTTTTCAATAAAATTTACTTCCCTCTCTCATTCACCGAAGTATATAACTTAATTGCTGCAAATATCATTTTAGCTTCAATGGGGGCTGCAACAGCAGATCTTATTGGGAGGGTAGAAGGATGAGTTTATTAGATACAATTTTGGGAAGAGAAAATAAAAATAAAGGACTTACTAAAAACCAAATTAAACTCATCGATATTTTACGTCAACTTAGACAACTTTTGACAACAATATCATTTCATTTCCCAAAGGAACAAGAAAAATTAGAAAAATTGCCTGAAGAAAATAAAATGGAAATATTACCATTAATTAAGGAGTATAATTCTCATCTAAGAACTGCAATGCCGGTATTGGCTCACTTAGATAATGCTCTGGGAAATCAATTAAAAGACTTAAACCTACAAGAAAATATTGCATATTTAAGTATCAATCAAAATTCAAAACAATCTACTTACTCTAGAATAGAACAAAATCATCAATTTATCCATAACCTTATCCAAGAAACAAAAAAAAGATATCTTTTTGAAAATACTCATCAAAAACCAACTTCCACTATTATTCCTGAGAGTGAAATAGAGAGAAGAAGAAAAGAAAAATCTCAAAAACAACAAGAATACAAAAAAGCAGCATAAACATATGTGCATTAACTATTTTGACCCTAGTCTCATTTGATTTCCTGCTTTCACTATTCGACAGTTCATAACCCAAAGCTTTATAAAAATGATAACCGCATATATACTAGAATGTCTGAGAAAGAAAAATTACTAGAAAACCTTATTGAAAAATCTTCAAAATCAAAAGAAGAAATTGAAAAGCTTATCGTAGATAAGGTTAATGAGCTCTCAGGATTAGTGAGTGAAGAAGGAGCAATTTATATTGTAGCTAATGAATTAGATATTAAATTAGATGCAGAAAAACCAAAAAAAACTGCAGACCTTCACAAAATTGAAGAAATTACAGAACCAAAAACACCAACATCTCTTCTTTGTAAAGTTCTTAGAAAATATGATAAAGTAACATTTTCTTCCAGCTCAGGAGGAGAAGGTTCAGTACAATCAGTTCTTGTAGGAGATGAAACAGGAATTATTAGAATTGTATTCTGGAACGATAAAACTCCACTATTAGAACAAGTAAATGATGGTGATGTACTAAAAATTCATAATGCATATACTAGAGAAAATACAAATTCAAATAGAATTGAAATTCATTATGGTCCATATTCTGAAATTCAAATTAATCCTGAAGGAGAAACAGTTGAAGTAAAACAAATGTCAGGATCAATTGATTTTACAGCAAAAAAAATCTCAGAAATTGAAGAAGGAGATAGAAATATTGAACTAGAAGTAACAATTGCAGATGTTGATATACCAAGATTTTATTTAGGATGTCCACAATGTTTCAAAAAAGTGTTTCAAGATGAAGATTCACAAAAATGCCCAGAACATGGTGAGGTTGAAGCAACAAAAGTACCAATTATGAATATTATAGGAGATGATGGAACAGGTTCTCTGGGACTTGTAGCATTTAGAGATAGAGCTGAACAACTATCAAAAAAATCATCAGAAGATATTATTGGACTTACAGAAGATGTTGATAAATACAAATTATTTTCAAAACAAATTATCGGTGCTAAGGCTAAATTAGGTGGAAATGTTTCAACTAACAATATGACAGGCGAACCACAATTTCTTGTGAATCAAGTTATGGAAATTGAACTCAAAGAAGTATCAGAAGAAGAAATTGAAAAAGAAAAAAAACAAGAAGCATCTACAATGGAGTTAGATGAAGATGATTTAGATATCGAAGAGATTGATATTGACGACGATTTACTCTAATAATATCAAGATAATAGTAAACTCTTTTAGTTAAGCATGAAAAAATATTTTACAGGACTCTATGGTGTAAATCCATCATATGAAACAAAAAAACAGAGAAGAGAAAATATTTTCAATTACTCATTTTCATCAAGTCAACAATCCTTTACTATAAATCAAATTCTTACAACAACAGCAAAATTAAAAGGTTTAGATATTATCCATCTCGATAAATTTACCTCTGATCAAAAAGTATCACTACTTGAAAAACTCAGGTTTTGCTCTGATAAATAACGACATCGCTTAGATTAATTTATAAAATAATTTCTACTTCTTTAACTATGAAAACAATACCTAGGATTCTTCATATTGATTACCATTTTAGAAATGATTCAGAAGGCCTTTTTTATGATCATCCTATGTTTGAGATAAAACCAGAACATTATATTTTAATAGAAAATCCACGGGAGAGTCCACAATCTTTAGCTGAAATGAAAGAAAGTATTGTGCTGGAGTTGGAAAAATTAGTTAGTGAAAGAAATTCTTTAGATGGTATTATTTTAAATCCAAATTTCTCTTACGAACTTTCATGTTATAAAGAAGGAATGGTATTAGCAGATAGTGTAAGAAAAATATATGGAGATTTTTTTTCAAAAACACCGATATTATTTCAAGTTGACGAAAGCTATAATGAGTTTATGAAAGAAATTCGGGGAACTTATATCTATTTCCAAGGAGTTTCAAATTTACATTCACAACAAAAACCTACAGTAAATTCATATATTAATACTTTTCATAAAGAATCAACACATCTTAATGCTTGGTTAAGGTTTATTCAAAGCAAATAATTTTTTATATCACAAATCCTAATTTTTTCTGATCTTTTCCAATTTTGAGAAAAATCTTTATAAATGATGAACTTTTACTATTTTTAGATAAAAATGGCTAAAGACTATTACGAAATATTAGGAGTTGAAAAAGGTGCATCAAAAGATGAAATTAAAAAAGCCTATAAAAAATTAGCAAGAAAATATCATCCAGATGTTTCTAAAGAAGATGATGCTGAGAAAAAATTTAAAGAAATTAATGAAGCAGCAGGAGTTCTCTTAGACGACCAAAAAAAACAACAATATGATACATATGGTTCTGCAGATGGGCCACAAGGTTTTGGTGGATTTGGAGGTGGGGGTGGTTTCAACCCTCAAGACTTTGGAATCAATATTGATGACATTTTCGAACAATTTGGCTTTGGTGGATTTGGAGGTGGAGGATCTAGAAGACAAGGAGCTTCCAGACAACAAAAAGACACACGAGTATATGCACAAACAGAAATTTCATTAGAAGATGTATATTTTGGTGTTGAAAAAGATATCTCAATTCAAAGAGATGAAAAATGCGATTCCTGTAATGGTAAAGGAGCAGAAGATCCAAGTGATGTAACAACATGTTCAACATGTAATGGTTCAGGGATAGTAATTGAAACACAAAGATCAATTTTAGGTTCAATTAGAACACAAAGGCCTTGTAGTACATGTCATGGAACAGGAAAACAAATTAAAAACCCATGTAAAAGTTGCCACGGAGAGGGTTCTAAATCAAAACCAGAAACTGTTACTATTAAAATTCCTAAAGGGATCGAGTCAGGAGTTACACTAAGAGTTCAAGGAAAAGGATCATATGATTCTCAGACTAGTTCTTATGGAGACCTATATCTAAAAATTTACGTTAAACAAGATAAAGAATATGATGTGGATGGATCTGACCTTTACAAAAATTTAGAAATTAACTTTATCCAAGCAATTTTAGGTGATGAAATTGAATTTAAACATTTTGATAAAACATTAAGCGTTAAAATTCCAGAAGGGACACAATCAGGTTCAATTTTAAGATTAAAAGGGAAAGGATTGCCTTACTTTAACTACGATTCAAAAGGAGATTTATACATTAAAGTAAATGTTGAAATACCTAAAAAAACAACACAAAAACAAAAAGAGATTCTCCATGATTATGCTAAAACACTCAAAGATAAAGGGTTCTTAAATAGAATCAAAGGATTGTTCAAATAACTTTGAACACTCATAAATTAGAAATTAATTTATGTATTATTTAAATACTTTCTAATATATATATATATATATCATATTATAGTTAAATAAAATGGAAGAAGACAAACAAACAAAAGAACTTAGAAAATTCAAAGAACAAATGGAAAAAGAGACCTCTTCTGAGATATCTAGCCCTGAGTCTCCAATCTCGCAGACTTCGTCTGCTCCTGAGGTGATATTTAACACCCATAAATTTCTCTACACACTCTACCATAATGGAGAAGTAAAAGGTCATGAAATTGTATTTA
>JAYYJK010000124.1:0-2833 GCA_036146255.1 Nanobdellota archaeon | reverse complement strand
GAGTTTGGGAGCTTTTCTTTTAAGTGTCCTTTTATCTCTTTCGTATATTGTTTCTCGAATATATAAATAACCTCTTTTTTGTTTAAGAGATGAACGTTTTTCCCAAAGCATAGTTATACAATATATCAATGTTTTAAAAGCTCTTGTTGTCTAATTTAAAATAACAATTTCAGGGGGATAAAAGATTTTTTTTTAGAAAAAATTAAGTGAAAATTTATAAGAAATACTTTTCATTATATACTATGAAACTTCAAGAAGCAATAACAAAAGATATTTTTGGTAAATTTCTTTATTCTTCTTCGCTTAAATATAGTGAACTTTGGAATAAAAAAATATGTTCTTCATCACATTTTGATTATTATTTTAAGAAAATACTTGAAGAAGATTTACTCATAAAACAAGAAGAGCATTATACTTTATCAAATAAAGGACAGTCATATATCTCTGAGTTAGATATTAAAGAAATTACTTCAAAAAAAAGACCTCTTATTTGTAGTTTTTTATTAGGAAAAAAAGAGAAAAATGAATTATTAATTCAACAGAGATCAAAACAACCTTTCAAAGGATATCTCAGTGTGCCGGGAGGTAAAGTAGAATATGGTGAAACAACAAAAGAATGTGCATTAAGAGAATTTAAAGAAGAAACGGGACTTACATGTATTGCTAATCTCAAAATTATTGCCGAGACTATTACCTATGATATAGATTCCAAAGAAATTATTCATCATATGATTGGATATTATTACCTAGGAGAAGACATTTCTGGAGATTTAATATCAGAGACTAAAGAAGGTAAAAATATGTGGATTTCTCTTGATAAATACAATGAAACATTAAGATTTCCAGAATTGGATACTATTTTACCTAAAATACTTGACATGGAGAAATCAGTTGATGAATTAATTATTAAAAGATATTCTAAAAATGGTGTTATTGAGTCTTATGAGATTGAGAAAAATTAAATTATTTAAGAAAATATTCCATATATTTTTTATAACTTTGAGCAATTTCTTCTGATTCAATTACAAATGCAAACGGTTGATCTTTCCAAAGCACTTGTGCTACCTTATTCCCAAATAAAATTAACACCATAGGAGTATACATTCCTTCAGGTAATTCTTTGTAAATATAATATTGTTTTTTGTGTTCTTTTTTCTTATTTGGTTCAAGACCTTCTAAATATGTACCATGCGAAACAATATCATACATAATATGTTTTTTCTGAACTCTTTGTTTCATCCATTTTTTAAAATTTAATTGAAGTCCTTTTGATACGCTTTTGTAACTTTCAAAACTATTTCCTCCGAGCCAATAAGATTCATTATATTTTAACATCTCGCTTAAAAGAGTTATTATTGATTGATCCCCTCGCAAAACTTCTGCTTTAATCTCTGGTTTTTTTATGTCATAAAGATTAATCATTTCAGGAATTGTTTTCTCTATTTCTAAAAGAGCTTGTTTTTTTATGTTTATTTGATCTAGTAATTTACTTGGATGAGTACACTGATATAATTTTTTTTTATTTTGAGTTGTATATGATATTAATCCTTTATCAACTAATTTAGTAATTATATCATAAATATTTCTTCGCTCAATACTTGTTTTTTCCTGAATTTGAGCTAAGTTTGATATCCCAATATTAAGAATTGCAGCATATACTTTGATCTCACCTTGACTTAACCCTAATTCTTCTAATTGTTCTAAATCCATAATCTTGGATATATAGTATTATTTATAAATATGGTGTTATATAATACCACATTTATTAATATATTTTAAAGGAGTATAATTAATATTCAATTTTAATGAATATATAAAAATGAATAGAAAATTAACTACATTACTATTTCCAATATTATTAACGGGATGTTTAGAACATGATCCTATTTATTCAATTACTGCAGAAAGTAAAATAATGATTAAGGGAAAATGTTATAGAGAAATCCTCATCGATAGAGATAATGATGGTTTTTTTGATCAATATATTAAAACGGAAAGTAAATCCTGCGAAATATTTAGAAAAGAAGATACAAAGGTAATTAATATGTATACTGGAGGAAAATCATTTGCTTTTACTTCATTTGAAGCTAAAGTTGTTCTACAAAAAGAAATTCCTCAATCATTTCAGATTGATTATAAAAAAATAATTGAAAAAGAAAGTAAATCGTTTCAATATCCTAACCAATCAAATTCTTTTATTAAATAGATTTAAGCAACATCTAAAACTTTCTTTAATATTATTGAATTAATAATAGAGAAAATAATGTAAGTTCCAAGCCATCCAAATGTCCATCCAAAGATTGGAAATGTAAAAAATTCTCCAAATTCTCCAAATACTTGTGAGATAAATGAAAAAACAGCAAGAAGTGGAATCATTGTAATTAAAAGAATTTTTGGATTCATCGCATGTTTGATGTTTTCCATGTTTTTTTTCATAATTTCTTGTTGAATTGCTTGAGCCTTTTGAGGATTTTTTCCTTTAATATGCTCCCTCATTTTCTTTTGAAGTTCTTTCATTTCAGCTCTAAGTGCCTTAATTTTTACTTGATCTGAGAATTTTTTATTAACTAATGTTGTAAAAAGAGCAACTAGAAGAGTAACTAAAAAAATATCCATAGTAGGTGATCCTGTTAGAGGAAACATGATTCCTGCAACTTCATTTTGAGTTAAAATTGTAGTTGCTGTATCATTGATTGTTTGATTAATTGTATCATTCATTTTACTATATTATATATTAACTATATGTTAAGTGTTAGTATTTTAAACAATTAAGTTTTTAAAAATCTTTGTCGTGACTAAAGTATGGATTTATCTCGACAAACTAATTTTTTAA
>JAYYJK010000123.1:0-2756 GCA_036146255.1 Nanobdellota archaeon | reverse complement strand
ACGTTTATAAAATTAAAACACTAAATTAGTCTATGACAAATAGATTCACATCATTTTTTTCAAGTAAAAAAGAACATGAGATAGATGATTACTATTCTCCTGATGATTACTCAGAACCACAAAAAGTGTTGCCTACAGAAAAAGAACTAAAAAATCTTAGAAAAGAAAATGCTTTATTAAAAAAATCTTTTTTTGAACAAAACTTAGAATCAATTAAAACAAGAAGATCAGTGAGGAAGTACTCAACAAAAGAAGTTGATGAAAAAACAATTTATGATATTATTGAAGCATCTCTTAATGCTCCAGCTACAGGAAATATACAAAATTATCGAACCATTATTGTAAGAGATCAAAAAAGAAAAAACGAAATTGGAAAAATTGCTCTTAATCAATGTTGGCTCTCAGAAGCACCTTATCTTCTCATCATTGTAAGAGATGACTCAAAAGTAATTTCAATGTATCCTCAAGATGGAATGAGATATTCAATTCAAAATACTGCAGCATATATTCAAAATATACTCTCTTTAGTTCATGCAGCGGGTTTGAGTTCCTGTTGGGTTGAAGCATGTCAAAATGATGTGTTAAAAGAATATTTAGGAATCTCAGGTTCTCTCTCAATTGATGCAGTACTTCCAGTGGGATATGCCCTAGAAAAACCTCATGTAGAAAAAGAATTAATACTTGATATGGTTTTCTTTGAAACATATGGTAATCGGGATAAATAATTTAGATTTGTTATCCCAAAATTAGTTTTTTTTCAACCAACTAAAAGTAATACTTATATTATTTATTCTCATAAAAAACCTATGGGTAGGATTTTAAACCTTAAATCACAATCAGACGAAAAAATAAATGTGACTTTAGAATTAACTACAAAAGAAGTTTTGTGGTTAAAAGGAAATCTAGATAAAATGCATTTATTTTCAGAGAATAACTTAGAATTTGAATCAAGATTAGTTCAAAGAGGAAGAAGAGAATCAACAAAATACTTTTTATTACCAAAAGAATTTAGAAAAGATTCTCTACCTTGTAGTTCAGTTCCATGTACAAGAATTGAAACAAAGACGAGATATATTTTTCTATTTTCAATAGGGAGGTTCTAAAATGCAGAGAATAAAAACATATGAAAAAAATATTGATGCCATGCTACATGGAGGTTTCCCAAAAAACTCTACAATACTCCTCTCAGGACCACCGGGCACAGGAAAAACAATTTTTTCTCTTCAAACAATATACAATAATGTAAAATACTCTAAAAATAACTGTATTTATTTCACATTTGAAGAAAAAAAGACATCTTTGATGGAACAGTGGGAACAATTATTTCCAAATAGTAAACAGGAAGAACTTAAGAATTTTGAAATAATTTCTATTGGGTCAGAAGACATTTCAAAAGATACAATCACAGAAATCATTGATTTGTTAACATTAAAAAAAACATCTCTTGTGGTAATTGATTCAATAACTACATTATCATATGTATTACCATCAAAATCATCTTCACATGAAAATATGAAACATTCACTCAAGAATTTCTTATATCTTTTCATAACAAAATTAAAGTCAATAGAAAACTTGACAAGTATTTGCATATCTCAAAAAGAAGAAAAAGATTCAGATGTGATGGCTAGATATTTAGTGGATGTGATTATTGATTTAGAATATAATTCTTTTGCAGGAGGAAATTCTAGATTTATTTCAATAAAAAAAATGAGAAGATCAAGTTATGATGAGAATATATTCCCAATTCAAATTGTTGATAATCAAGGGTTTAAAGTAATAATGTAAAGTGAAAAAAAACACTTATTTGGAAAAGTCAGAATGTTTACAAACTTTCAAATTTTGTGAGTATGGGATATCCTTCCTTTATTTTCCTATGATGGTTATTCCATTGGATCTTTTTTCATATTTAGAGAAATCAATTTATGATTTTTTTCCAAAAAATGAAATATTAGAATCGATTGGATTCCAACAAAGTAACTTTTCAGTGAATTATCTCAGAGACTTTCATTCATTACAAATAAAAAAAGAAAGTATCCATTTTTTCTTTGATCAAATCAAATTTTTTGGTTTTGGTGAAGTGCTTTCATTTAAAGAAAAAGGTGAAAGTTGTCAAATTGAATTTCAATACTCTATAAACTATCCTCTTGTAAAAAGCAATTTTTTAGAAGGCATGCTTTTAGGAATACTCTATAAATTTTTTAATTCGTATTATTACATTTCTTCAAAAGAGAATTATAATCAAAGAAAAGTTATACTCAATTGTATAAGATGTAGTTCTACTGGCTTTATTTCCAATAAAAAATATACAAAAAATAACCTAACACTTCTAAATACTAAAGGAAAAATGTTATTTGACAAGACATTAGATACCAATAATTTTATTCATCTCATAAAAAAAGATATCTTATCTTCAAACAAAAAACATATAGTTATTACATCGGGAATATTTTTAGAGCTATTTTCAAAGTCATCCTCAATTTCGCATTATAAGACAAAAAAGTTAGCATGTCTCTATGGGAGAACATTATTTCAAGTTTTTCAAAAATATATTTTTACAATTCAAGAAAATAAAAGATTAGAAGAGCTAAATAACATATTATTTATTTGTGGTTTTGGTTCGTCAAAAATACTAGAAATTAAAGAAAAAATATTTATACAATGTAATTACGCAACATTATATCAACTCTCAAAAAATCTAGGATTACATGACATATCGGAATTTATTTATATAATAAAAAAAGAATTTTTCAAAT
>JAYYJK010000122.1:0-3712 GCA_036146255.1 Nanobdellota archaeon | reverse complement strand
GCAACTAGCATAATTGCCATAATTTTTAATAGTTTATTCATTTTTTAAACAACACACTAAAGTTTTTATTTAGTAGTAACAATGATAGTTTTTGTTTATTTATAAAACTTTCGAAGTCGTTGTCATTCCCGGGTGAACAATCTATGTTCTTTGAAAATGATATATGTTCACATATTTTATTTTTTCTATGCTAACTCTTAAAAGATATCTCTTCTTTTATATATTATAATGAAAGTAGTTATTAGTAAAAAAACTCATAATAGACACCTCTACAAAGGAGAAGGGGATTTCCATACTAAGGAAGGAATTATCTTTGAATCTCAATTTGAAGGTGATTTGTCTTCTATAGTAAATAATAAAGAAAGAGAACATATTGTATTTAATGCACAAACTCAAGATAAATTAGCAAAAATTAAAAGAGGTCCACAAATTATTACTCCTAAAGATTTAGGTTATATTGTATCTAGGACATTTACAGGGAGAAACTCAAAAATTGTCGAAGCAGGTGGGGGTTCTGGTGCTGCTACGCTATTTTTTGCAAATATTGCAAAAGTTGTACATACTTATGAAATTAGAGAAGACCACACAGAAATTATTCGAAAAAACCTTGATATGTTTGGAATTGATAATGTTACTTTACAAACAGGAGATTTAAGCGAACATATTGAAGATGAAGAAGATATTGATTTATTATTTTTAGATATGCCAGAACCAGTCCCAGTTTTAGAGAAAAATATTGCTGGTTTGTCTTCAGGAAAATTTATTTGTTGTTATTTGCCTTCAATTAGTCAAATTCAAGAATTAACTGATTTTGTCAAAGAGAATTCTCACAAATATTACTTAGAAGAAATTTCTGAAACTCAATTAAGAGAATGGAAGGTATGGGATAGAGTTGCTAGGCCAATGCATAGAAAAGATAATGATTTCACAGCATTTTTAGTCTTTTTGAGAAAGTTGTAACTTGTTAAAATTGAGAGAATATAAAGTACTCAATTATGGCTTTGTTATAACTAGATACAATTTAATAACTATTTTTTATTTGTTCTTAATTTCTTATTACTTTTAGTTGTCATAGTTTCTTTTCTTTTATACACATAATCTTTAAAAAGAACTCTTATAAAACTACATATATGTTTAAGAAAAGACTTGAAGGAGATGTTCAAATAATTTATTCTCATGAAAAAGAGTATCTAGAAGAAATTGCTTTAGGTCTTATCTCAAGAGCTACAGGACATAACTATAAGGTTGCTTTTGTTACACAAAAACCTCACTCTAGATATTTTACTTTCTTTGAAAACCTCTGTATTTCTCATAGATTTCCTAAATTCTTTGAGAGACTCCACATTGAAACTTTTTTATTAGGCCAACAATCTATTCAGAGAGGAATTTTACCTCAGGTTGAATTTCAAACAATTCCTTATAAATCTCTTTTAAACACATTATATACTTTTGACATCATTATTATTTTAAATCCTAATGATTTGCTACTGGATTCACCTAAGTTTATTGATTTTATTTCCCAAAAACAAGATGAAACAGAAATAATTCTTTTAATGGATAAAACACCTTCGACTATGCTAAAAAAAGTTAGTGATTCTCTTTATTGTCTTGAATCAAAAAAAAATAATGCTTTAACTTCAAATTCTAATGTAACTATTGTTAACAATAGTATTTTCTCAGAATTATTTTCTTATGGGCACCTTATAAAAAAATTTATAGAAAAATCACAAGTAAAACTAGTAGCATTTGAAAAAGGAGATCAAATGTATAGTGAAAGTAAGTTTTTTAGAGCATTAAAGCAATTTTCAAAAGAATATCATTTCTATGGGAGCTTTGATTATGTTCATACAGGATTGCCGAGAATATTGGGTCCTACAGTTAGAAAAGAAAATACTTTAGCAGATACTGCTGAGGCAAAAGAGGCACTAATGTTAGCACAAACTGCACTTAGAAAATTAACTCCAGTTGTAATTGAAAATATTGATTCTATTTCAACATATAATCTTTTTACAAATAAGGAGGAGTATTCATTATTTAGACATATGATTAATGAGGTAATTATTCCTATAAAATTTCCAAATGAATATACTAATGCATATTTACCTTATTGTGGATTATTATTAACTTTTATGGAGGAAAAGTCGAGAAATTCGCCTTCATTGGCTAAGAAAGGTATTCATTTTTAAGTGATACTTTTTAGTTATCTTTTTTTAATAAATATTTTGTGCTTTCATTTATCAATAAGAATAAAATAATATATAGTCGTTTCAAAAGATTTTCACTATGGGAATTTTTAGTAAAGATAATAAAGCACCTGCTCCAGCAGCACCTCCTGCTCCAGCAGCTCCTTCTCCAGCTCCAATGCCTGCAGCTCCGTCTGCACCATCACCTGCAGCTCCAGCACCTAGTATGTCTCCGGAAGAGAATGTACCTGGACTTCCAACACCCCCAATGCCTGGTGCTAGTTTAGAAGACATTAAATCACAGGTTTCTGCACCTTCATCAATGCCAGTACCTGCTCCAACTTCTATGCCAACTCCAGAACCAGCACAATCTACTGAGATGTCTAGAGACATTGCAATGCCAGAGTCATCTTCAAGTTCAAGTGATGATGAATTAGATTCTTTATTTGATATCTCTGATTTAGATTTACCTGAGGATTCTGAAGGTATCTCAGAAGAAGAGCATAGTACTTTAGATGATGATATTGCAAATGAAGAAGAATCAACTCCTGATGTGAGTTCATATGAACCTCAACAAGTATCTGAAGTTGACCAATCACAACAATTTATTGCACATCACAAAGAAGTTAATGATTCAAAACCATTTTTTGTGACAACATCTCAATTTAAAGCATTACTTGAAATTATTGAAAATGTTAAACAAAAAACTAAAGAAAGTTCTGAGAGACATTTAAGACTTTTAGATATTAAAGCAGAAGAAGATATAGAATATGAAAATTTAAAGAAGGATTTTGCTTTTATTGAAGATAAACTCTATGAGGTAGATACATTAATATTTGAAAATGATTGAGAAAAAAAGAGAGATATTTATTAAATTACAAAATATTGCTCAAGTTGTTTCTCTTTTAGAAGAAATTAAAGAATTAGAAGAAAAAACTAAGCAGTCTTTTAGGACCTATGAATCTTTAAATACTCAAGAAAATAGAATTTATGAAAACTGGAGTACTTATTTAGAGGATATTGAGCAAAAATTAGATCACATTACATTATAAAAAAATGGCAGCAAAAAAAACAACAAAGGCATCAACAGCAAAAAAAACATCTACTACTAAAAAAACAGTAGCTAAATCTACTGTTTCTAAAGCTGCAAAATCTTCACCTATTAAGAAATCTTTGGTAAAAAAAGCACCTCAAGTAGCTATGGAAGATGATTTATATATTTGTTTAAGTGATGCGGTAAGTAAAAGGAAATTATTGCTTTTGGCTCTTAAAAATTCATTAATTGTTCAAGAAGAATATGAAAAAATCTTAGAACTAAGAGGTGCTAAAAAAGAAGTTCTTAAAGAAATCAAAGAAGATATGGATACAATTAACTTGAAATATCAAGAAATTAGAAAACTTTTACCTAATGTTAAAAATGTTTTATCCTATACTCAAAAAGAACTTAATGAATTAGAATCTCAAATTGATAGTATTAAATCTTCTATGGAGCAAGAAGAACAAATTCTAAAAGATGAAGAAGTTTTAGA
>JAYYJK010000121.1:0-5892 GCA_036146255.1 Nanobdellota archaeon | reverse complement strand
ATTTGAAAACAGCAGGTGCAACAGGAACTCTTAATGAAAATGATTTTACAGGAAGCTTAAACTTTAATCAGGACGGAAGATTAGCAGGAAATATTGAAGATATAAGAATTATAGAAAATTCAAATAGATGTGAGGGATTAAACGCACCTAGAGGACAAAAATATGTTGAAATTACTGGAAATGTAAATAAATTTGAAGAGCAAACATCAGTAACTGGCGGGATAAGAACAATTGAATCAGAAGCAAGAATTACAGGACAGTGCGTATTAGCAAAAGTAAATGATGATAAAAAAATTACTTCAATTAATTTACAACAAGCAGGAAATTTATGTTATACACCAAAAGCTCCAGTTCATGATAACACAAAATGTTCTCTCTCACTTTATGGGATTAAAAATCAACCAGGATCAATTAATAATGGAATTCCAGGAAAAGACCCCTCAACATCTATTTTATCTTCTCTTCAATGTGGTGCAGTAGTTGACACTTACAAACATTTAGAAGTGGCGTTAAGAGTTCAACAAGGAATTCAAAAATGTTTAGAACAAGCAAGAATTGGAGAAATTAACGGAGGATACTGTGAGAGATTAGTAAGTGCTGCAGTGTGTGATTTAGCAACAAATGTAGTCTTACCAGAAGTAATTCAAAGCTCACAAAATTCAATTAACAAAGATGGATCTAGAGATGGTGAAGTTCTCTCAACTACATTTGCAAATTTAAGACAATCTGAGAGAGCATATAATCAAAGATATGAAGGAACAGCACTTGCACAAGCAGGACTCTCAACAGATCAGATATTAAACACTGCATGTCTTGGTGCATTAACTGGAGATTGGTCAGTATTTGAAGAAAATATTTTATCAACAATAGAAGATGCAGAAGTAGATCCAGTCTTTGGACCTCCAATTGCTGAATCCAGACTTCAAGGATATAATCCAATTACTGGAGAAATTGCTATTAGATACCAATTCACTCACGCAGCAGTCTCTGGAGGGCAGAGAATAAGAACAGAAGTTCAATTTATTTGTAATCCAAATGCTCCAAATGCTCAGTTTTGCCCAGAAAATACTATCGTAAGATCTGGAGATAATGGTCCAGATTTTAGACAAAGAACATTATTTGTAGCTGAAGACGAGTCAGTTCAAGAAAATATTATTATTACTGAAAATGAAGGAGTATACTGGTATAATCAAATCCAACTAGTTCATGAATATGAAGTAAAAGGAGAGAGAAAAGAAGAAACACAAGTATTTAACATTGCTCACAAATCGGAGATGTTTGCACAATGTGATTGGGACGGAAATTTATTTGCTCTAGGAACTACTCAGGGTTCAACTATTGGAGGAGAAGAAGTTCTCCCTGTAGGAGGAATTAGTTGTGATACAATCTTTGGAGAAGATTCTCTTTTAGCTTCCTATGAAATAAATGATAGAGAAACAAGATTACTTCCAGTAGGGCAAACAACATATTACCCAGGTAATTCTATTTATTTAGATTTAAGTCTCTCAGCAAGAGGGAATTCGGAAGGAGAACAATTAGAATTAGTACATTATATTTCATGTAAAACAGATTCAGAGGGAGGAACTTACAAGTTAGGAAGTAATAAAATATCACCTCCTCTTAGAACTCCAATTTCTGGTTTAACTGGAGATACTGCATCAGCACAAATTCCAGTTGAATTAATTGACACACTCGAAGATGTCGGTTCAAATAATGGTAATTATGTTGTAAGAGTTGATAATTTAGCAGAGAGTCAAAAATATATTGCTTTAGTTGGAACTTCTGGAATTGAGAGCGCACAGACATTTATTAATTCTATTGAAGTAGGCGGAGAAGAAGTTAAGGATCTGATATACAAATCTTTAGTCGTACAAAACTTAAATGTAAACAATAATAATGCTAATGCAAAAACAACTTTTATTCCTCTTAACGGCTTAGTATCTGGTAAAACTTTAAATATTGAATTTAATGGAAAACCAGAAAATGTCCAAGTACAAGTTGGTAATTTATTAAATGCAGGTTCACAAACATGTAACCTTGATACAGGAGCTGGTTGTCAATTTGAAGGAACTGGGTATAACTTCCAAAGTTCAGGTATGTTAGTTGCTGGAGCATGTACGCTTAAAGCTAGAGTATTACCAGCAAGCCAAGCATCACAAATTACTTTAGATAACTTTGAAACATTTTCACCTATTTCAGCTTCTGGAGAGAGTGAAGATATTATTACAGATCAAAGATTAGATCAAAATGATATTTATACAACAACAATTCAAGTAAAAGAAAGAGATACAAATGTTAATTCAATAGCTCATTTTTCATCAATACTTATTCCAAGTGAAGACGGTGTAATTACTTTAAATAAAGAAGATTCTATCTTTACGGGAAAAATTTTATATCAAAATTCACTAGGGAAAGATTTGAAAGTAGATTTAGAATATGACTTCTCAATAAATGGATATGGTAGTTTAGGTACTAATAAAACTACAATCTCTGAAGGAAAAGATAGTTTTAAAGTTCTATTAGATTCAGGTAAAATAGAGGATGCTCTTAATTCATTGTCAATTGAAAATAATCCTACAGGATTATTTAGAGGTTCAAAACCATCTCTAGAAGGTGTATTTACTTACACAATTAATTATTATGAAGACAATAATAATGTAATTGATAATTCAAAAAAAGAAACAGGAGCAATAAGATTTAACATTATTTCTGGTGAGATTCAAGATGAACCTGAAGAAGATAAAAAAGAAAAAATTGATAGGTAAGATATCAATACCTTATTCTATTATCATTTTTAACATAAAAATTATCTTCTCCTTTTTTAACTCTTAGTTTTTTGGACTCTATTTGAAGTAATTTTTCAATGGAAAAGATATTACTTGAATCGTTATATCTACCTTGTTCATCTAATAAATTTGTCAATCCCCATGCTCCCCACTGGGCAAGCATTAGCCTATTTGAATCTGAAGTTGGGATACATTGTTCAAATTCATTTTTATCAAATTTCAAATTTGAAAAAATATTATTTACTTCTGCAATAATTTGCTCTCTAGAATTTGGATTGTTAATATACTCTCCTACTTTTTGTTTAGCAAATGGAATACTTTGATATGCATTGATAAATATTGATTCAAGAAAATATGATTCTGATCTTTCATAACTTTTGTTTTTCAAGAATTGATCAAAACCTATTATGAGAGAGCCCATTGAAGGAGATTCTCTTTCTAATTGTTCAAAGTCTATGTTCATAGCAGGATTTCTAATATTTCTCTCTTTTGCAAGATATGCAGTTAAGAAAGCATATCCTCCATCACATTTCATTGATGGTAGTAGGTCACCTATACCTATATTCTTATCCAATTTTAAAAATCTTGTTCTACCAGCTAAAATATTGAAAGCATCTATATCACTAATTGAGTTATTTTTAACTTTATCATATACAATTCCCAAACCTTTATCCAAAGAAATATCTGAACTAAAACCAGGCAACTGATGGTCCCATTCATTTTGTTGCTGTGTATAAGAACTAGAACTAGTCGGACTATAAGTAGCACTATTTTCAGCAACAGCAGGCGCTGCTGCAACACTTGAAGCTATAGCTGTAGCTGCAGCAATACCTTTTCCATGTTTGAAAAATTTACCAAATATTCCCATATCTATTTTATCTTCTAGCGACATCATTTTTAAATATCTGTTGTAACTCTTAGTAGCGAGTTTAATTTTTCCTGATAATTATACGACTTTTAAATTTATAAATGTGCCGATTAAAGAACTCTCATATTTATAAATCAAACGGTTAAAATAAAAGAAAGAATAAAATTGATTTCAAAAATCTCACAACAAAGTAATTCTTGTTGACACTAAAGTATTATACTGTACAATCAATAAATCCAAAAATAATATAAACTTCAACTCTTTATTTTTACTATAATAAAATGTCAGAGTTAACGATTAGAGAAGAGAGAATTAAAAAAGCAAATGAGTTAAGAGAATTAGGTATTAATCCTTATCCAAATAATTTTGAAGTAGATGTAGAATTAAACACTATCTGCCAAAAATACAACGACAAATTAGAAGCAGGAGACCACACAGAAGATATTTACCAAGTAGCTGGAAGAATTGTTCTTCACAGAGATATGGGAGGTCTACAATTTGCAACAATTCAAGATGAATCAGGCCAACTTCAAATTTCATTTATGAAAAAGAAAACTCCAGAAATTTTTAAATTACTTAAATATATTGATTTAGGAGATATCATAGGAGTAAAAGGAGAAGTATTTAAAACAAAAAAAGGAGAACTCTCAATTCTAGCTCAAGAATTTACTCTATTATGTAAATCACTAACAGATCTAGGAGATAAATTCCATGGAGTAAAGGACATTGAAATTAAATATAGAAATAGATCTCTTGACATGGTAACAAACCCAGAATCTAGAGATATCATTAAAAATAGATTTTTAATTACACAAAAAATTAGAGAGTTTATGATTAAGGAAGGATATCTTGAAGTTGAAACTCCAATTACACAAGTATCTTATGGTGGTGCAGCAGCAGATCCATTTGTAACTCACCACAATGATTTAGACATGGATTTGTTTCTAAGAGTATCTCCAGAACAATCTCTAAAAAGAGTAATTGCTGGTGGTATGAATGCTGTATTTGAAATTAATAAAAACTTCAGAAATGAAGGTATTGATAGAACTCACAATCCAGAATTTACAATGATGGAAGCATACAGAGCATTTAAAGATTATACTTATTGTATGGACATGCTTGAGAGAATGGTAGAATTTGTAATGCTTGAAGTATTTGGAACTCTTGAATGTGAATTTAGAGGACAAAAAGTAAACTTCCAAAGACCTTGGAGAAAACTCTCAGTAAAAGATGCACTAAAAGAAGCAAAAGGATGGGATGTTGATTCTATGTCTGATGAAGAATTATTCTCAGAAGTTAAAAAAATTGGAGAAGATCTTCCAAAACAAACAAGAGGATATGCAATCTTAGCATTATTTGAAGAATTTGGAGAACCTCTAGGAGTTCAACCAACTCACTTTATTGATTATCCAGTTGAGTCAACACCGCTTTGTAAACAACACAGAGACAACCCAGAATTAATTGAGAGATTTGAATCTTTTGTTTGCGGTATGGAAATTTCAAATGCATATACAGAATTAAATGATGGTCAAAGACAAAGAGAACTTTTCACAACTCAAGCAGAATTTAAAGAAGAAGGTCAAGAAGAAACCTGGGGAGATGGTTTAGATGAAGAATTCCTAGATGCAATTGATTTAGGAATGCCACCTACAGGAGGAATTGGTGTAGGAATTGATAGGCTTGCAATGGTTTTATTAAACCAAGAATCAATTAGAGATATCATCTACTTCCCAACAATGAAACCAAAGAAAAAAGATTCTGAAGCTAAAGCTGAAGAATAAACTTTTTAGAACAAATGATTACAAAGTAATTATTGAAAAACTAAAAAAAATACAAGAATTTCCTATAATGTCGTATGGTTGAAATTTCTTAGTTAGAAAAAAACATAGAGTTTTTCAAATTAATACTTACAAATATTTAAACTTATATATATTAAATATATATAATATAAAATTTATTTAAAAATTTCAGGATATGCTTTTTTACCAAGCTCTGAATTCTCAAGTAATTTTTCTCTAATTGGAGTGACAAATTTAATAATATCAGTGGCAATTCCTTGCTTTAAATCAATTGAAGATAACTCTTTTTTAGCAAATGAATTTTCAACTTCGTCATATGAGCTAAAACTAATATTTCCTCCATATTGTTCAGGTCTCTCAATTACAAAATCTTGATTCTCATGTTCATATTTTACAAATAATACATACTTAAGTAAAGCAAGTAATCCATTTCCTTCAA
>JAYYJK010000120.1:0-7591 GCA_036146255.1 Nanobdellota archaeon | reverse complement strand
CCAAAGAGAATTTAAATGAAGATATACTATATTAATTAGAAATGGTAGAAATACAAGTTGATATGAAAAGAAGAGAGCAGTTAAGAAGACTTCATACTGCAACTCATATTGTAAATTTTTGTGCTAGAAAAGTACTTGGAAATCACGTTTGGCAAAATGGTTCTAATTTAAAACCTGAGGAGGGGAGTTTAGATATTACTCATTATGACCAATTAACTCAAGACCAAATCTCTACAATCGAGGAGATGGTAAATACAGTTATCTTTGAAAATAAAAAAGTAACTATTGAAGAATTAGATAGAGGAGAAGCTGAGAAAAAATACGGTTTCATTTTATATCAAGGGGGTGCAATCCCTATGAAAACATTAAGAGTAATTCATGTGATGGATAATGATATTGAGGCATGTGGGGGATTACATATGGAGTCTACAGGAGGGATTGGTTTTTTAAAAATTACTGAGTCTCAAAAAATTCAAGATGGAGTTATTAGATTAAAATATGTTGTTCGAGAATTTGCACAGAAATATATTGAAGAAAAGCAAGCTATTATTGAAGAAATCAAGCAAGTATTTTCAGTTCCAGAAAATCAATTAGTTAAAACTTCTGAGAAATTCTTTAATGAGTGGAAAGAGCAAAAGAAAACAATTGAGAGTCTACAAAAATCTTTAAAAGATGGGTTTATCTCACAAATTGAATCAACATCTGAGGATGAGTTTACAATTGATTTAGATGCTGACATGGGATTTTTAATGGAGATATTTACAAAAGTATTTGCTAAAAAAGAGTCATTTAAATTAATTTCAAAAAAATTTATTATTGCAACTGAGGGTGTTGTGGTAGAGAGTGCTAAAAAATCAATTTCAAAAGGAAAATTCACAATTTATGTAATGTAGAAAAATGAAAATGAAAACTATTAAAGGAGACTTAGCACTGGGGTATATGGGAAAGATGATCATTGCATTAGTTGCTTTACTTGTTTTACTTTATATTATTGGAATTATTACGGGAGAATTCGGATCTCAGGGAGAGAAAACTGCAGATGTATTGAGTAATTTGGGTTAAAAAGTTTTATATATATTCTTTTTTCATACTAGATATGAAATTTCCATTATCATTATTTAAGAAGAAAATAAAAACTCAAGAAGACGGAGATATTTTAGAATTTCCAAGACAACCAGGGCTTATGATTTTTCCAATTTCTATGGCAAAAATTCAAGGAGAACAATCACCAAAAAAAATTTTTGATTTTATTGTTGAGAAAGTTCTTCAAAAAATGTGGAGGGGGGATCCTATAAGTGTGTTAATAATTTATTCTACGTCATTTTATGAAAGGTATAATGTTAATTTGGGAAAAGATATGAGACAATTAGCTAAAGAACATGAAGTTGAATTAAAAAAATTAATTTCAGGAGTTTCTTATTTGGAAAAAAGTGCTTATTCCTATATGGATTGGGATGAGTTTATAGCTAAATATATTGATAGAAAAAAACTTTTTGAAGCAAGAGATCACCTTTACAAACTTTCTTTAGAAGATGAAAAATTTGGAAGTTATTTGTTAAGTGATATAGCTAGATTAAAAAAACAAGATACTGATGATGGCCGGTTGTTTATTTTAGAAGAAGCTGTACTTTTTTATATGATCTTAAAAGAGTATCATTTTACTTTTAAAGATGAATTTACTAAAAATATGAATCGTTGGATTATACTTTGTTATTCAGGTTTTGCTTTGAAAGTATTTGCTTATTTACATCAAAAAAACTATTTTAATGTTACTAGTTCAAATAATTTATTTCAAGATACTTTTTATGATTTTAAATCAAATTATCTCTATAAATATCAAGAACTTGATATAGATAGGTATAATTCTTTAGAGTCTTATGCAACACAAGCAAAAGAGGTGTTACATAGGTAATGGGTCAATTTTTTTTAGAATTTAAAGGGGATGGGATGGTTGTGGAATCATTATCTGAAAATAATAATCCAATTGTAATTGATGCCACTAATGATTTTGGAGGACAAGGAAAATACCATAACCCAACTGAATTATTATGTTCATCTCTTGTTTCATGTATTTTAATAATGATGAAATCTAAAGCAGATCAATTGGATATTTCTTTAGATTCTATGAAAGTAAGAGTAGATTATTCTTATAGAAATAATAAAATTCATGAGATTCATTCGACTTTTTCATTAGACAATTATCTCTTAGAATCTCAAAAAAAAGATTTAATAGCTCAAATTCAATATTGTCCTATACATCATGCAATTTCAAAAGACATTAAGTTATACTTTGATTTTAAATTCTAATTTGGCTTAACAAACTTAGCCAAATAAATGTATAAAAATCAAAGATTTTTAACAAATTCAACAAGTTGAATTATCAAGATTTAATTTGGTACTAGACACTCACTTTGTTCATTCTTGTACCTTGTTTATTTTATTCACAAGGCTTAGTGAATTTAGCCAAATAAAACCCATTAGTGTCGTTATCTTGTGGCCAAATTCTAACAGTTTTCTCGGTGATTTCATTTGGAATGTCTTCTCCTTTAAATTCAGTTAGCTTATTATGTTGAATAAGACCATCAAGTTCTACTGGAACTAACTTAGCTTCAGGTACTTGTTCCATGAATTTTTTTACAAGTAATTCGTTTTCTTCTGGATCTACAGAACACGTTGAATATGTCATAATTCCTCCTTTTTTTAGAAGCTCATATGCTCGAATTGCAAGTTTTAATTGAATTCCATTTATTTGCCGTAGTTTTTTTGGATTGTATGCTCTAAGTGTTCCTGGTGATTTTCTAATAACTCCTGATCCTGAACATGGCGCATCTAAACAAATTCTATCAAATACCTCAACACCATCAATTTGTGCACCGTCATTGTTAATAATTACAATATTTGAAAAACCAGATCTCTCTAAATTAATTTTTAGAGGACCCAATCTTTTATAATCAAGCTCATTTGCAACAAGTAATCCTTTGTTTTTCATCATTGCTGCAATTTGAGAGGTTTTTGATCCAGGTGATGAACACATGTCAAGAACGCGAAAAGAGTCAGGAGATGGGTGATTGGAGAGATCAGGGATTTCTAAAACTTCGGGTGGAGTCATTGATGTTGCTTCTTGGACATATATTTCTCCTAAAAAATGTTCAAAGAGATTTCCTAAATCTGATCGATCCTCCTTTTTATGGTCTAGAAAATATGCATATTTACTCCATGGAACTGGAATTAACTTTAATCCCTTTTTAACTAAATTTTCGTATGTTTCTTGAGGATTTTTTGACTTATATGTATTAATTCTAAATGATTTTCTCTGAGCTCTTAGGATTGTCTCTTCGAATAATTCGTATTCTTCTTCAGGTGTCCAGAGAGTTCCGTCATCTTTTTTTCTTCTATTTGGTCCAGAGAGCATCTGTGTAAATCTTTCTTTAAAAATAGGTTTTACTTGTTCTTTTAGAGGTAAATCTTTTAGGTTTTTTTTTGATTTTTTTCCCATTGTTTCTTAGAAAAATAAGTTAGTTAATATTTATAAGTTTAGTAGTTTTATCATATATTATGAGAGAATTTATAGTTTATTCTGCAACAGCATCAACTGCTCCTATTATTAAGGATTTGAAAGGGGCTGGAAGAATTGATATTTTACTCCATTCCATTATTTCTGCTCTTTTTGCATCAAATGAAATGAGACAAGATGTTAAACTTCATTTAATTCTAATGGGTCCTCCAAATGCGCCAAGACATATTACTTTAGAGTATAACAAAGATAATACTATTTCTAAAAAAGATATGAAAAAATTAATAGAGATGGCTCTGAGAAAATGCAAACCAGGTCAAATTAAAGAAATTCACCCTGGAGTTTTTGTAGATGATAAGAAAATTGAATTTTTAGTTGATGAGATGAAAAATGATTCGAAAAACTTATTTGTACTTGATGCTTATGGAACTTTAGCAAAAGAAATTGTTCAAGAGAAGAAAGATTTATTTGAAAATCCGGTATTTATTTTAGGAGATCATGAAGGTTTTGATAAACAGACAAAAAAATTTCTTAAAAAAAATACAAATAGACTTTCTTTAGGCCCTCAGATGTATTTAACTTCCCAGGCAATTACTATTTTGAATTATGAACTTGATAATTTATAATTTAATTTAAATATGACATACTCAAAAAATTTAATAGGTCTATTAGAAATTATGGTTTATCTAATTTGGAGATTTATTTTTTGGTCGCCCTTATATTCATTGCATTCATAAAATGGCATTTTTAGGATTTCTAATTGAGAGAGAATATACAAACCCTTTAGTTATTTTTACTGATAAAAAAGAATTATCTTCAATTCAAATTGTGGGTTTTAATAGGATATTACCAAAAGATTTTGATTCTATTTTTTTAGATGAATTAGGAAATAAAAAGGATTTTATACTATTAAATCCGGATGAATATGTATATTCAAAAATCTCCTTAGGAGAGAAAAAAGTAGTTGATTATGATTATAGGGTTTTTTGGTTTCACGCAACATCATACAAAATCCTTCGTGATTTGTTTTATGTTAGGGAAGTTAATAGAGGAGATTATCCAATGAGATTTGTTGAAATTTTGAGATATTTTTAAATAATTATTTTCATCATTGTTAAATAAAGCTAACCTTTAAAAGTATTCTTTGTTGTAGTATTGTTTATAATGGTAAATTCTTCAAATAATAAAGAATATCTTAATTTCAAAGATACTTCAGAAGTTACTGTTGATTCAGGTTTGGTTAATAATGTAATTGGACAAGATGAAGCCCTTGAGATTATTAAAAAAGCAGCAGACCAGAGAAGACATGTATTACTTTTAGGAGAACCAGGTGTAGGAAAATCCATGCTTGGAAAAGCTTTAGCTGAAATTCTTTCAACTAAAAATGCTGTAGATATGTTATCTTATCCAAATCCTAAGGATGAAAATAATCCAATTATTAAAATAACAAAAGCAGGAGATGGTCAAAAAATAGTTGACAAATCTAAAACTGCTATGATTAAAAATGTAGGTAAGGGTCAAGGAGCAGGCATGATTATTATGATTTTAATTATTGTGCTACTCTCAATTTGGAATTACTCAAGATGGCAATCAAGAGGGGGGGAATTTTTTGATACTATCTATGCTGCAGAAATTGTATCTACAGTGATTTTATTTTTTGCTATTTTAATTGCAATGTCGCTTTCAGCTTCAATGTCAAAGAGAATGGGTGGCGCTGGCGGAGATACAAATGCTCCAAAACTTGTTGTTGATAATTCAGATAAGAAAATGTTATTTGAAGATGCATCTGGAGCTCATGAGGGAGCTCTTTTAGGAGATGTATTACATGATCCATTTCAATCAGGAGGTCTAGGAACTCCAGCTCATCAAAGAATTGTTCCAGGAATGATTCACAAAGCTTCAGGAGGAGTTTTATTTATTGATGAGATTGCAACGCTAAAACCAGAGATGCAACAGGAATTACTTACAGCACTTCAAGAAAAACAAATGCCAATTACTGGAAGATCCGAGAGATCAGCTGGTGCTATGGTGAGAACAACTCCAGCACCTACAGATTTTATTTTAGTTGCAGCTGGGAACTTAGATACTCTTAAACATATGCATCCGGCTTTAAGGTCAAGAATTAGAGGTTATGGTTATGAAATTTATATGAATGAGACTATGGATGATACTCCTGAGAATAGGAAAAAAATTGTACAATTTATTGCTCAGGAAGTTAAAAATGACTCAAAAATACCTCACTTCACACCAGAAGCATGTGAAATTATTGTTTTAGAGGCTAAAAGAAGAGCTGATAAAGGAAATAAATTAACAACTAGATTTAGAGAACTAGGTGGTATTGTAAGGGCAGCAGGAGATATTGCAGCAAGAGCAGGAGATAAGTTAGTTACAGAGAAACATTTACTTGAAGCATTTGAAAAAGTTAAATCAATTGAAGGTCAGATGATCTCTAAATATATTGAAACTAAAAAACAATATTCAATTATCAATACTACTGGAGTTGAAATTGGAAAAGTTAATGGTTTAGCAGTTATTGGTCAATCTCCTCCTTATGCTGGAATGGTAATGCCAATTGAAGCTGAAGTAGTTAAAGGTGGAAAAGGTGCAACTCAATTTATTGCAACAGGTAAATTAGGAGAAATTGCTAAAGAGTCAGTTACAAATATCTCTGCTTTAATTCAGAAAATGTTTGGTGAAGATTTGACAAAAGATTATAGTGTTTATATTCAATTTATCCAAACACACTCTGGTGTTGAAGGGGACTCTGCATCAATTGCTATTGCATCATGTATTGTATCGGCTCTTAAAGGAATTGGTTTAAAACAAGATACTGCAATGACTGGGTCTTTATCAATTAGGGGAGAGGTTTTACCAATTGGTGGAGTATCTGCAAAAATTGAGGGTGCTTATGCATCAGGAATTAAAACAGTTTTAGTACCAGAGTCTAATATTCAAGATATTGTAATTTCAGATGAAATCAAGAAAAACATTGAAATTATTTCAGTATCTAACTTCGGGGAAGTATTAGAGAATATCTTAGATTGGAAACCATCACATAAGAAGATTAGGGATTTAATTAAGAAAGAATTCTCTTTAGCAAAGGTTGTTTCTAAGAAGTCAACGACAACTACTACAAAAAAAGTCGCTGCAAAAAAACCAGCAGCTAAGGCAGTTAAAAAAACTGTTAAAAAAACAACTTCTAAGAAATAGGTTAGTAATATTTATTAATTATTTTTCTTTTTATGAATTCAAAATTAAGGCCTTTTTTTGACATTTCCAACTTTTTGCTTTAGAACAGATATCAGAGTTTGTCGATTTTAACTTAGTGTCTACTAGGTTTTCAAATGATGTTATGTATGCTGTTCGAATTCCAAAAAAATTATCGGAGATATTACAATTGGGCTTTTCATTTTATTCTCCTATGTCATCTACAAAATATGATGGCTCTTTTTCTTGTTCTTTATCTCGTGCATCTAGTAATACTATTTCCTTAATTAATCAAAATAGAGGTAATAATGAGACAGCTTTACTTGATGTAAAAATAAGAAAAGAAAAAGAATTAATTGATAGGTTATTTTATTCTCTTCATTCTGGAGAATTGTTATTTGAAAAATAATTGTGTATTAGTAATCTTCTGAGAATACTAATTGGATTATACATAATGTTTACTTCGTTACACTAGACACTGCGTTTCACTAGACACTGCGTTTCACTTCGTTTATGCCAGACACTCCGACTGTCTACGTTCTTGCACTTTGTGAGCAAAGCTCAAAAAGGTTCTTGTGTCTTGTTCGCTAGCTCTCAAGAGTTCTTGTCTATCCATTAGTATTCTTCTGAAAATACTAATTGGATTATACTAGACACTTACTTCGTGCGTTCTTGTATATTGAACTGTGTGCTATTAGTATTCTTCATTGAACACAAGTTCAATTATTTCTTCGCTTACTCCTGTTCCTTTAAGAGCACTCTCTATTGCTTCTCTGGAGTATTGATTTTTGTATTTTTGTACATATTCTTTTGTTTTATGATATGCTTCTTTAGATGATGAAATTTGGCTTCTACTTTCTTTTTCTTTTT
>JAYYJK010000119.1:0-2988 GCA_036146255.1 Nanobdellota archaeon | reverse complement strand
AAGGATTTGAAAAAAGAATTTAAAGTTCCTAAAAAAGATAAGAATCTCTCTAAGATGAAAAAAAGATTATCTTGGTTTTATAGAGAATGGGAAATTAAAAAAGCAGTAACAGGAATTAATTTGGAAGTTAAAAAAGGAGAAATTCTAGGATATTTAGGCCCAAATGGAGCAGGTAAATCAACAACAATTAAAATGCTCACAGGAATTTTGCATCCAACTTCTGGAGATATTAAAGTAATGGGTAACTTAAATCCAATTGAAAATAGAAATGAATATACTCAAAACATTGGAGTTGTATTTGGGCAACGATCAATTCTAGCATATGATATTCCAGTGAGAGATTCCTTTAGGTTATTTAAAGCAATTTATGGATTATCTGAAGAGTTTTATCAAAAAAGAGTAAAATATTTAGTAGAGATGTTAGGAATCGAACCATTTTTTGAAACACCTTATAGGATGTTATCCTTGGGAGAGAAAATGAGATGTGAGCTAGCTGCATCATTTTTACATAAACCTAAAATTGTATTTTTAGATGAACCAACAATAGGTCTTGATGCTGAGGCAAAAATCTCAATTAGAAGCTTTCTTAAAAAAATAAACAAGGAAGAAAATGTAACAATTATGATTACAACTCATGATATGGACGATATTGAAGAACTCTGTCAAAGAATTGTTGTAATTGATAAAGGAAATCTAGCCTATGAAGGTTCAGTTAAAAAATTCAAAGAAACATATGCAAATTCAAAAGATGTAACAATTCACTACAAAAAAATTGAAAATAAAGATACTTGGAAAAAATTAAAAGAGACAATACCTAATAGAAAATCAGATATTCCCAAATCAATTATATTTGAATTTCCTATGAATAAGTCACTAGGAAAATTTTTACAAGATGTAGTAAAATCAGTGGAGATTCATGATCTCTCAATTCAAGAACCAAATTTAGAGCATGTGATTGCTGATATGTACAAAAGTAGTGCACAAAAGAATAAAGGAGAATAGAAATAAAAGAGAATGGGAAAGTATATAGAATATTTTAAATTAGGATTTAAGACATCAATTGAATACAAATCATATCTTATTGGAGCACTTGTTACTCCAGCATTTATGGGTGTATTTTTTTACTATATTTGGTCTTATATTTATCAAGTAAAATGGGAAAGTGCAATTGAGCAGTTAGGTACTGAAGCAGTAGGTGCACTAACTTCATTTACAATTGGAGGATTTACCTTTCAAGAAATGATGGTATATCTAATTATTGGTTTGCTGCTAAATACCGCAAGATCATCAGAAATTGCAGATAGAATCTCTCAAACAATTAAGTCAGGAGACATCTCAATTTTCTTGTGCAGGCCAGTAAACTTTGTAAAATCTCTACTTGCAGATGGAATAGGTGCAAAAGTTGTAAATCTCTTTGTATTTACGGTTTTACTTGTTGTAATGACATATTTATTTGATCTACCAACACCAACAGGATCAATTTGGGGGATTTTTATTATTTATTTGTTTTTAATGCTTATCTTTGATATTGTACTCTATGTAATAATTGGGGGTTTAGCATTTTGGTTTGTAGAAATTTGGGGAATTAAGGCATCTATTGAACAAATACTTTGGATTCTCTCAGGTAGGGTATTACCTCTAACTCTATTTCCAGCATGGATGCAAAGCTTTCTTGCCTTTACTCCTTTCCTTTATTTAGAATTTACATTTGCATCTCTTTATTTAGGAAAATTAACTGTAACTGAGGCATTTAGAGCAATGGGGATTTTCACATTTTGGATTATATTACTAATCTTACTGATGAGATACCTATACAAAAAAGGGTTTAATAAACTAGAGAGTTTTGGAGGATAGATATTATGTCCTCAGACTTTGTAAAGAGGAATAGTATACAAAAATATGTTGATTATATTAAAGAGCAGTCTATGTTAGGTTTAAAAACAATTAAAGAATATAAAACAAATTCATATTTGATGATATTATTAGATGTTGTAACTTTTGGAGTTATGATGTTGACATATATGATTTTAATGAGAACATTGCCAGGAATTTTTATATGGGATTTATATGACTTTTTTTTATTTTATGGTATTACGTTAATGTTATGGAAATTAATGTGGATGCATACATTAAGACAATTTAATAGTACCTTACTTTCAGGAGAATTAAATATTTATAGAACAAAGCCATTTAATGTCTATTTTTTAACTTCGTCAAAATGGATTAATGTTTCTTTTGCAAATCAAATTTCAAATATTTTTTTATATGGAATAATCTTAATAATTTTTTTAACACAAGAGTATAGTAATTTGTTATTAGTTCATATATTATTGATAATTGGATTTATTTATTTTGTAGCATTTTTTGTTTTTATTAATTCAATGTATTTTTTTATGAAAAGAAATGATTTTGGTAGGTTTCTTCATACAATTGAAGGGATTTTGTACGATTTTACTCCAAGAATATTTGAAAACATGAAATTAGGAAATATATTATTACTTTTCCCTGCAGCGATATCATCATACTTTTTAATAGAAATTGCAAATAATCGATTTGATTTGTATTTAAATTTCCTTCCTTATGCTTTTTTTGTATTCTTATTTCTTGTAACATCAATTATTGTAATGTGGCACTTTGGTTTAAAAAAATACGAGGCATTTGGATAAAATGGTAAGTGAATTTGTAAATAGAGATAGCTTTAGTAAACATGTTTATATTTTTATTACTAAAGTTCAAATAGCACTTAAAGAAAATAAAGAATATAAAATTAATCTATGGAGTGCAATTATTACAAATATTATATATTTCTCAGTTATTATGATATTTTATTCTGCAATTAGTCCATTACTTGAAGAAATTATTGGGTGGACAATAATTGATTTTTCTCTGTATTTATCAATGGGTTTATTACTCGGAAAGTTTCAAGGAATTTTTACTTTAAAATTTTTACAAAGAGTTTTGTTAAAAGGAGATTTCAATAGTATCTTA
>JAYYJK010000118.1:0-6086 GCA_036146255.1 Nanobdellota archaeon | reverse complement strand
GTAATTACAATATCTCCTACATCTAGTTGCTTTGAGTGAACTTCTAGTTCATCAATTGAGTAAATTTCTTTAATTAAATCAGTGTTTTCTCTTTGATCTACATAAATTGGGATTTTGGGATTAAGTTGTTTTGAGAGTTCAGATTCTTTTTCATTAATTGGTTGTTTAGACTCTATTATGTTTTTCTTATTAATATAATCGCCAAGTCCTTTTTCTACTTTTTTATTTTCAAGCTTGTTAAAATCTGATACTAATTTTTCAAGTGCTTTATACATAGATTTTTCTTTAGCATTTGCAACATGGCGTGTAATCATATCTCGAGTTCCAAGTGATTGTAAAATATATGCATTCCCTTCATTAAATCTCCCTGTTCTTCCAACTCTTTGGATTGTCCTAATTGCTGAGGGTACTGGTTCATAAAATATAACTAAATCAACTTTTGGAATATCTAAACCTTCCTCACCCACAGATGTTGAGACTAAAACATTGTGTTTAGCGTCACGGAAATTTTGAATTACTTCTTTTTGCTCTTTTTGAGATAATTTAAATTCTCCTTTTTTTGCTTGGCCTACAAATAAAACTGGATTGATATCTTCGATTTTTGAGAGTTCCTCAACTATTTTTTGGGCTGATTCTCTGTACTGATTGAAGACAATAATTTTTAGATCTTTATTTTTATGAATCTCAAGAGTAATTATTTCTTTTAATTTTTCAAGTTTAGGATGAAGAATATTTTTTTCTTTGAGTGTTTTTATTTTACCATAGGCATCTCTAAAGTCAATGTCATAAGTGAGTGCCTCAGCTGCTTTTGATTTATCTCCTCCTGATCTAAAAAAATTATGAAAATATATATAGGCTGCTGCAATTTCTTGAGATTCAAAGAGTTCCTGCCCATAGGATAATTTCATAAGTGCTGCAGCTATTGAAATTGCAGCCCAAACATTTTCATCTGCCTCACCAGAAGAAATTTTTGACCTTAGTGCAATTTGGATATCAAGTAAATCTTTTTTTGAGACTAGTGGTTTTGTAATCCCAATATCGAGTTGTTTTAGTTCTTCGAGTTTTGAATTATATACTTTTTGAAGTAAATCTTTTATTTCTACTAATTCTTTTCCTAATTCAATTTCAATATGTTTAATATTTGTTTTATTAACATAAGGTTTAACATCTTCATCCTCATATCTTTTTACTTCAATATGATTGATACATAAATTTGTCATAACTTCTCTTATTTGAGAAATATTTGTTCCCGGTGATGCAGTTAACGCTAAAATTTTCGTATATGCTTTATCAAATTCTTGAGCAATAAATCCATATGCGTAATTACCTGTTCCCCTATGTGCTTCATCAATTATTACAAGTCCAAAGTCTTTAGGATCAAGAACTCTATTAATAATATCATTTTCTATGAGTTGAGGTGTTGAGAAGATAAAATCTTGCTCTTTGTAGAGAAGAGCTCTTTTTTTTGGAGATACTAAACCAGTTAATACCTGAAAATTAAAATCTTGAGAATTTTCATAGAAATTTTCAAAAGATACTTTTTGTTGTTCAACTAAAGGTTTTGTTGGTGCTAGGAATAGAATTTTTTTATTATTAGAGTTAAAGTAATATGTTGCAAGCATTAGAGCAATTACTGTTTTTCCAAGACCTGTTGGAAGTACAACTAAAGCATTTTTATCCATAGAATTTGCAAAAATAGATTGCTGATAAGAACGAGGTGCAAAGTCTTTAATTA
Source organism: Nanobdellota archaeon (assembly GCA_036146255.1). Lineage (GTDB taxonomy): Archaea > Nanobdellota > Nanobdellia > Woesearchaeales > UBA583 > UBA583. The sequence continues at coordinate 4,351 of JAYYJK010000118.1, read as the reverse complement.
GTTGGACTTGTTTCATAATTAAAAATAGGTAAAGTTACTTTATAAAAGAAATGCCTAAAAAAGGTAGAAAAATTAATTATTTTATTTATAAAAAAATTATTTTTTTTCTTCTGCTTCAAAGTTAATTTCAATTACTTCTGAGTGGATTACTGAATCATCTAAGAGTACTGCTGAGATTCTATAATAATTTATACCCTCATTTGGATTCCAATGTTTGAATTCTTGATCTTTTCCAAACTCAATTACTCCTATTGCATTATCTTTTGGATATGATGGATTATTGTTATAGGGTGAGTGCATTACTTTATACCATTTTACATTATTAATATTATCTTCCCACTCTAATTCCACATAATTATCTTCTATTTCTATTTCTAATTCAATACTTGTTTTTGTTTCTGGGTCTTCATTTTCTTTTTTATGAGGGATTGTAGTAAATGACATAGATACCGTATTACCATCTATTTTTTCAAATACTACTTCTTTATCATCAACTAAAAAATAAATTGATAGAGTATCTTTTGGAATTTCAATTCCATTAATAATTACAGTATAATTACCCTCTTTGCCTGTTACATAAAATGAATATGTATAGCTTAAATCATTTCTTTGAATATTGAGGTTATATTCTTTGTTTAATTCAAATGTTACGGTGTCATCGAGATTATTAAATGAAAGAGTTTGAATATCTTCTTTTTGGTTTTCTTTATTTTCTCTAAGATTATTTAGCTCTATTTCATTTTCTTCAAATAAAATTTCATTTATCTCATTTTCAGATATAGACTCAATTACTTCTTCTTTGTTTCCATCGCTAATAGGTTGGTTAACAATATTTTGATTTTGCTCAATTTCAAAATCTTGTGTACAACCTACAACTATTGATACTAAAAGACATAGCATTATTGTTTGAAATATTTTCATAATATCTTTTAAAAAAAGTATTTTATAAAAGTTTATGTTCCTTTTAATGGACACTAATTTAAGAGCTGTTTTTTCTTTATGTTTTTAGCAAAAGTTACTAAAATTATAAGAATTACTGTGTACATGTAAAATGGCATTAACTTTGAAAAATTTAGTACAAAAACTTCTGAGAAAAAAAATAACTCCCTGAATAAACTTTGTCCAATTACAACTGGATTATATTGTAAAATATTATGGAAAAAATCTGGCATTAATTCTAAAGGTAATATAATATCTGAGAGTAAAAAGAAAAAAAGCATAACAAATGTTGTCACTAAAATTGAAATTTGCATTGATGAGAAAAGTAGAGAAAATAACATACCAAGTAAAATAAACACTACTAAAATATGTAATGAAATAACTAATGTATCAAAAAATAGTACTTTTGTAAACATTAATGTAGTAGAGTCAATAATTCCAAATGTTGGTACATTAAATACGAATTGTAGGATAACAAAAAAGAAAAATAACTGAAATAAAATAATTATAAGTGATGTGAAAAATAGACTTATAATAAATGATGTTTGATGTATTGGAGAGATAATATTTCTAAAATATGCTTTTGAGTTCATCTCCATTGAAACAATTACATTTGAGAGTAATAGGCCAATGAAAAGCATAATTGTTACAATAATAGTAGGTGCTAATTCATGTACACGAGAAAATTTTGAAAATAGAGGTTTTATTTCTGAAGATATTGGTTTTACTATTGCATCTGAATCTTGAGAAGATAATGATGAAAAGTAATCATATTTTGTATCTACTTCTTCTTTAATTATTTTAACTTCCTCTTGTGTGTCTTCTAAAGTTTCTTTTAAATTAGTATATTGAGTATCTAAAGTATTTACTGTAGGGATTAACTCCTCTATAAATTCTTCTAATTTTTCTAAATCTAAGAGAATTTGCTTTGAATCAATATTTTCCAGAGATGAAGAAATATCCTCTACATTATTTGATGCACTGTTTTCTAGAGATTTTAATCTATTAATTTGATTATATATCTCATCAATTTCTTCCTCAACACTTTCTGGAACAAAACCAACATAGTCTTCAATTTCTTCTTCTAAATCTTCAACAGTTGATTCTAACAATTCCAATCTCTCTTTAATATCTCTTAATGAAACAAGTGCATTGTTAATTGATTCTTCATTACTAGAATCTAGATTTTGAAATGAACTTCTTAGAGAATTAATTGTTTTTAAAATATCTGGTAAAGTAGTCTTTAACATAAAAATTGATGATGAGATATCTTCATCATTTTCTTGAATATCCTTATTTAATTTATCTATGCTCATGTCAATATCTTCAATTAATTCTTTAGTATTTTCCATAAATTCTAAAGTTGAATCTACTTCTCCTAATATCCCAGAGATAGTAGTTGATGAAATCTCATCTGTGATTTTATTTAATTCTCTCTCAATGGCTGAGATTAAAATATTTCCTATAGTTGATCTTGTGTTATCTCTAATATAAACTAGTTGTGCAGATTTAAGATCTCCTGATTGTGTTTCTTGAGCTTGTATGAAAATACAGAGTTCTAAATGTCCTTTTTTTAAATCATTTTTACATGCTATTTCACTTTCTTCTACTGAGTTTTTATTATAATTTACAAATTTTACTCCAAGATTTGAGAAATAATTTGAATCTGTACCAAAATACCCTACTTGTGTTTTAGATAAATTATTTACACTATTATATGCAAGACCAATTAAAAACATTAAAATCATAGGTGCTAAAATCAAGAGTAGAATTGTAGAAGGAGATCTTAAAATCATTTTAAGATTTTTTAAAATAATACTTATAATCATTTTTGGACTACCTCTAAGAATTTTTTTTCTAAATCAATTCTGTTATGTTTTAAAACAACATGTTCTTTTATGTTAAAATTATGTAATATTAATGCTTTATCTGCATGTTTTTGGACTGAAGAGAGAAGATGAGTAATAATTATTATTGTCACATTAGCTGCCTTAATTCTCTCTAATACATACCATAACTCTTCTCTGAGTTCAATGTCTAAACCTGCAAAAGGTTCATCTAATATGAGAATATGAGGATTGTGAATTAGAGATATTGCAAATTCTAGCCTTCTTTTCATACCACCTGAGAGTTTTTCAGAAATTGTGTGTTTAGATGGTGTTAATTTAACTAAATCAAGTAGTTCTTTTGAACGATATTGAATATCATCTTTTGAAACATCGTAGAGTTTTCCAAAAAAGTTAAGATTTTCTTGAACTGTTAGTTTTTCATAAAAAGAATTTTCTTGTGAAACATATCCTACTGATTTTGAAAATTCTTTACTACTATAATTTATTTTTTTCCCTTCAAAATAGATCTCTCCACCTTCAGGTTTATAGAGTCCTAATAATAATTTGATAATTGTTGATTTTCCAGAACCTGATTTTCCTAAAATAGCTATAATTTCTTCTTCATATATTTTAAAAGAGCAATCATTGAGAATTGTAGAATTTTTAAAGATTTTTCTTACATTTTTAAATTCTAGAATAGGTTCTTTATGGCGCATACTCAGATTTCTTTTAATTATAATTTAAAATTCTTTCTTCACTCATAAATAAATTTTAATTTTTATAGAAATTTTCTTAGTTCTATTTTTTTTTTATTTTGTTTATAATTATTAGCAGATTCTAGAAGTTTATCTTTATCTATTAAAATGTTTTTATCCATAAAAAGAGGAATATTTCTTCTAATATACTGTAAAAATTGAGTTACATTTTTTGGGTCTTGTGAATGAATTGTTCTCTCAAAATCAATAAATTTTACTTGTAATTTTTTATTAATGAATATATGTTTGTAAGGATTAGTTAATTCAAATTTTTGATAACCTAATTGATCTAATTCATAACATATATCTAAACACTTTTGTAATACATTTAGAGTTTCCTCTTTTTTTGAATTTTCTAAGAAATTTTTAATTATAATTCCTTGACATTTTTCCATTATTTGAATTTGTTTTGTTGAATAATATAATTTTGGAACATATACTTTGTTTTGTAATTTTTTTAAAAAAAGACTTTCTTTATCTGTAAAGTGAGTTTGTGATGTTTTACAAATAACTTGATTATTATTTAAGTATCCCTCATAAATAATTGAGTGTTTTCCTTTTGTTAGATATATCACACTTGAGACATTATTTTTTTCTAACTCTTTTAATACTTCTCCTTTTGAGAATTCATAAATTATTAATTCTTCCATAAAATGTTTTTCTTTGTAAATATTGTCAATGATATATCCTTCTTGATCTAGTTTTTCTTTGATTTTTTGCTCTTTTGAGAGCGATGAAAACAACATAAATACTTTTCCATTTTTTTCTAATTTATCATAAATTTGATCAATGAATTTAAAGATAATTTCATACCCGTGTTTACCACCA
>JAYYJK010000117.1:0-2833 GCA_036146255.1 Nanobdellota archaeon | reverse complement strand
GTAATATTTGCTTCTTGTCCCCTAATCTCTCCTACAATAATATAATCTGGACGAGATCTCAGTGATGCAATTAATAAATCAAACATCGTAACATCAGTTTTTTCCCCTGACTCTCTTGTAACTAGGTGTTGCCATACTGGATGAGGTAGTGTAATCTCTGGAGTTTGTTCTACTGTATAACATTTATGTTCAAAAGGAATAAACGCAGTTGCTGCATTAAGTGTTGTTGTTTTACCTGATGCTGTCTCTCCACAAACAAAGAGCGAAATTCCATTTTCAAGACAAAGCCATAAATAAGCAGCCATCTCAGCAGACCAAGTATTCCATCCAATTAAATTAACAAAAGAAATTGGAGTTTCATTGAATTTACGAATAGTAAATGAGGATCCACCAAGTGAAATCTTTCTTGAATAAATATAATTCGCCCTTGATCCATCAGGCATAATAGCATCCACTACTGGGTGAGCCTCTGATACTGGCCTCTCTACTCTCTCTGAACTCTCAACAATAAATTTATTTAACTCAATATCATTTTCAAAAACAACACTACTCTCAATTTGTCCAAAAATCTTATGAACAATCCAAATAGCACCAACACCCACACAAGAAATATCTTCAATGTACATATCTCTTAGTAATGGCTCAAGTTTTGCATATCCAAGCCTATTTTTAATTAAATGAAATAAAATATTATGATACTGTGGTTCTGTAATTGCTATTTTTTTACCTAGTGAATTTAAAAAGTTCGGTTTTTCAGGAGGATTGGAAATCTTAATAACTTCATTATATAATGAAATTAAAACATCTCTTAATTCATCCTGAGTTTGAGGGATTTGTGCTGTGTGTGCAATTTCAATAATTCTATCTAAAATAGTATCATAAAAATGTTTCTCCTCTTCTGAGAGTTCAGGCATAATTACATGATAATAAACAGCTGAATCTTTTTTAAATAAATGAATAAAAATTGGATCTCCTACCGGATAAATAATATTTGGATTCTCAAGAGACCTCATATCCCTATTTAATTGTGATTCAAATTGAGGAACTCCTAATTTCTCTGAAACTCTATTAACATATGCTCTTAAATGTGGAAATTTAGCTTGAGCTTCATTAAAATTCTCTGATTTTGAAAAGTGCTGTCTCTCTACCATTTTTTATTCCTCCGAATAAAAAATTGAGAGCTCAAAAATTCACATGTTAATTTTTGTTGTTCTACCATCTTAATTAATTATGACAAGTGTGATGGAAGAGAGATTCAATAATTCAATTATGAATTGTTGTATTCTTTCAACCATTTAATCTACTTAAAATTCGAGAAACTCACTTATAAAAATGAGCCATTACTTGTAAGAGAAGAAGAGAAAAAAGAGTATGGCATTTTTAGTAACTAGATAACTTAATCTAAACCAAATAAAAAATAACTAATATCTAAGCATATGATTTATAGATTATTTTCTATAAAAGATTTATAGTGTCTCTCCAATTTGTTTCTTCTTTCCTTTTTATTAAATGAATTTAAATAACAAAAACTATTATTGACGTGAAAATTTCTATAATCCTCTGAAATATAAAAAGTTAATCTTGTAATTTCATCATTTGAAGCCTCTTTTTGTGTTAAGGAAATAGATTCTATTTTACCTGGCCAAAATTTATGGGAATGACATACTTCATCTTTTTGAAAAGAACCATTTTCTATCAAGTATTTACTTGGAGCTCTATATTTTTTACCATCTAAAAAATAATTTGGAGCAACAATTAAAAAACTAAAATATATACTAGAACAAGGAGAAGAACTTTCATCTATTTTTGAAAAAACAACTGAATCAATACATTTAATTTGAAAAACTTTTCTTAAGAAAGGATAAGAAGTTAGGATTTCATCAAGACTTTGATTAAAAATCATAAAATATCATGAATTTAATATTTTAAATAATTTACTATTTAGAGAAAAACTAGATATAATAATACTATAAGAATTATTGATCGCATAAAACTTCGCTTTATGCATATGCTTTGATTCGTAGAATCAAAGTGATCATAAATTTGTTTACAAATTTATGCATATGAACCAATTTCAATAATTAATCCTTCTTTTGGTTCAACTCTAAATGGGATTTTACTCATGTAAATATCTTTTGGTCTCTTAAATCTTTTAATTTCAAGAGCACGAACAGTCTCACCAGCAAATTGTGTGAAATTAATATACATATACATATCTGCAACTGATCTTAATAGAGTTAAAAACTGATCATCAAGATGAGTTGGATCAATGGTAAAAATAATAGTTTTATTTAAGTTATTGAGTTTTCTAAAAAAGTTAATTATTTTGTAATACACATCTTCTCCGGCATCTTTTTTAACTAATAAAAATGATAAAGTATCAAAAATAATAATTTCATTTTCAAATAGTTTTTTTGAAGTCATAATTTTATCTAAAAAATCTTCTTTGAATTCAACTTTTCCAAGATAAGGAACCATTGTAATAAAAAGCAAATGTTGATTTAGAATATAATCATTTACCGAATAATTTAGAGAATCCATCTGTTTAATAAAATCTAATGTATTAAATTCCGTTGAAACATAAGTTATTTTCTTACCTTTTTTCAAAAGAGCATACATAAATCTTTGACACAAAATACTTTTTCCTGCACCATCGATCCCCTCAAAAAGAAGTAGAGAATTTTTAGGAATACCACCACCAAAATAACGATCTAACTCGTCTCTAATTAATTCTATTGAGAAGTATTCACTTGACATAAATATGTAATAAAAATATTGTGATATAAAGATATATCATCACCCTATGAAGACAAGAAAGAAATCATCATACCAC
>JAYYJK010000116.1:0-10927 GCA_036146255.1 Nanobdellota archaeon | reverse complement strand
AAATCACAAAAACACATTGAAAGTATTGATCAAAACATTCAAAAGATGGTGAGACAAACATTACTTGATGAAGAAAGAATTATCAAAGATTTAGAAGAAGGAGTAACTCCTAAAAAAAGAAAATAATTCAATTAACTTCTTTTATATGAAAAGATAAATATTTAAATACAATTTTCATTAATTCTTTATGAACTCAATATCTGATGCTATTTCAAATATAAATTTCTTTGATGGTATGGATATTTTAAGAGATTCTCAATTTTTTGACATTCTTTTCCCATTTTTTTTAGTTTATGCTCTATTAGTAACTGTTTTACCTAGAGTAAAAATATTTCAAAATAAATCTGGAGATCCGATGAAATCAATTATTATTGTGATTTCTTTTATTGTGACATTTTTTGGAGTCTCATTTAAATTACCCTCAGGATATAGTGTAGGAGATTTAATGATGATGCTCTTTCCAAATATTTCTTCTCTAACAATTGCAGTTTTAATGCTCTACATTGTAGGTGCAATTCTAGGAGTTGATGTGTTTAGGGGTTTATTTAAAAAAGATCAAAGTGCATACTTATTTTTTATTGTAGCAGCTATTGGTCTAGGATCAGTTGTTTTTTATACAGGGATTGTTCTGGGTTTTTGGTCATATGATCCATTTAGTTCATTGTCTCTTTGGAATGTAACTTTAGCTTTAGGATTGGGTATTTTAGGAGTTGTTTTTCTACTTGCAGGAAGTTTTGTTTTAGGTTTTATTCTTTTATTTGTAGTAATTACTTTTATATTAGGAGATCAGGAAAAAAGTATCTTACTTTCTTTTATTGACCCAGTAATATTTATTATTATTCTATTTGTAGTGCTTGTGGTGGTTGTGGGTAATCCAAAGGATCATAAAAAAGAACTGGCAAAAAAACTCAAAGATGCTGAAAAAACAAGAGAAGAATATACTAAACAATATGCAGGGAAATTACCTGAAAAATACGAATCTAGAGTATTTGATATTTTAGATGAAAGTTACCAAAATAATAAAAAAGAGTGGCAAAAAAACTATGGTGATGAAAAATATTAGTAATATTTCTTTAGAATGACTACTATCAAGTTATAAATTACTTTTTTAAATTCTTATCATGAAAATCATGTATATGAGTCGTCTTAGTGATTGGATTGAAGATATTGATTTCTTTGAAGGAGTCAATGTAATGCTAGATGGTGGTTTTTACCATTATCTTTTCCCTTTTCTCTTAGTTTATGCAATTGTATTAACTATTATGAATAAGGTTGAAATATTCAAAGATAATAAGGCTGTAAGAGTAATCATTGCATTAGTATTTGGTTTATTTGCAGTAAGTTTCCCAATTACAGATAATTCTTGTTATGCACAAGGGGTGCCTGCAGTTAATTCATATGGTTGTACATTAGGTGATTTTATGATTATTTTATTCCCAGGAGTTACTGCTTTTACCATTGGAATTCTAGCACTCTATATTGTAGCAGCCATGCTTGGTGTTGACCTTATTAGTCTTTTAGGTAAAGATGAGAAAAATCAACAAATTATGAAATATATCTTAGGTGCTCTAGGACTAATTGTGGTAGTATATTACTATGCAAAAGGTTTTGGTTTTATTCAAGATGGTTTCACAAGAAACAATTGGTTCTTCGATCTACTCAGTGACCCTCTATTGTATATGTTAATTATATTTGGAGCAATTTTTTTCTGGATTAGTTCAGAAGATAAACCGAAAGGAGATAGTTAAAATGAATAATAAAGTAATAATTATAATAATGAGTCTGCTAGTAATTTTAGCAGGTTGTAGTTCAGGAGGAGGTTCTCGAAGTTCAGGGGGATCAGGTATTAATGTAGATTCTTACAGCGGAGGTTCTCAGGCTCTAACATTAGAATTTGCACCAGAAGCTCCGCCAGAGAAAATTAGAGACCAAGGAAGATTTCCTTTTTCAGTGAGAATTTTAGTTGAAAATGTTGGAGAATATGATATTGAAGAAAATACTGCATATGTTGCTCTAGCAGGAACTGATGCTTCAGTTTTAGGATTAAATGAAACTTCAAGATTCATACCACAATTAAGAGGAGTTCAAAAAACTGGAACTGATGTTAGATCAGGTGGTAGACAGGCAGTTTCATTTACAGGTCTTAAATACACAGAAAATATTGGAGCAGGAACTGCTACAGTACCTCTTCTAGCTTATGCTTGTTATCCTTACAAAACTCAAGTACAAGGATCTCTGTGTTTATCAGGGAATACTTATCAAGATTACGACTCAGATGTTGCAATTTGTGATATTGAATCAACAAGAGATTCAGCTAGTTCAGGTGCACCAGTGAGAGTTGAAAATTTAGAACAAAGAGCTGCAGGAGAATCAACAGTAGAATTTCAATTTGATATTGTTCACTCACCAACATCAAACCTTGGAAGACTATTTAAAGAAAACTCTATTGGTTCAGAGTGTTTTATTGGAAACAATTCACCTACAAGTTCATCAGCAACAAACTTTGAAGATTATGTTTACTTTGAAGTATCAACAGGTTTAGAATCATCATTAAATCTTGAATGTTCATCAGAAATTCAAGGAGAGACTCCAAATACTGGTACAGCAAGACTCTATGACAATAGAGCAACAGTATATTGTACTCAAGATACAACAGGATTAACAGAGCAACAAAAATTACTAAAAATTGATTTAACTTATGATTACTTAGAAAGAATCCAAACAAACCTTTTAATTGAACACACAAACTAAAGTATTAATACTTTAATATTTTTTTCTTATTTCTTTTAATTTTTTACTATAGTATTCTCAATATTTTTAAATGAACTTTTATTACTATTATTATGACATTTGACATTCACGAAGAAAAATTTTATTTGGAAAAAGATAGAATCTCAGTTTTTATTGGAAAAGAAGGAGAAACTAAAAAAACAATATCTAAACATTTCAACTCAGAAATTGATGTAGACTCAAAAACAGGAGAAGTATTAGTTGAGAGTGAAAATGCAGTAGATGGATTTGTATTATCCCAGGTAATTCAGGCCATTAACTTTGGACATAATCCGGAAAAAACATTAGTATTAGAAGATGAGAATATGGTTTTTGACATCATTGATGTAAAACCTATGGTAAGGGATCATTTAAGATTAAAAACTGTAATGGGAAGAATCATTGGAAAAGAAGGTTCAACAAGAAAAGCAATAGAAGAAATTACTAAATGTAATATTGCTGTAAAAGACCACTATGTATCAATTATTGGAGCTTTTGAAAATGTAGGTCTAGTCCATGAAGCATTAGATATGCTTATTAAAGGTGGGTCTCATAAAAGTATGTATGGATATCTTGAAAGAAATAAAGTAAATAATAGTGGTTTTTAATTACTAAACTTTATAATATTAAAAAAATTACTATTTCTCAATGACAAATTATGTCCTCTATGATACTAATGCATTGATCAATTTACAGTTTTCCTATTTTAGTACAATACAGGCTCACCATTTCTTTTCAAATAATGGATTTCAAAAAATAATTCCTTTAACTGTATTTGATCAATTTGATTATATTTCTAGTTTTAGTGATAATTATAAACGATCAATTCCTATACAAAGACCTGATATCTCACTCTTACTTAAAGAGTCAGAATTAGTAAAAGATTCAAGACTATTTTGTGATGAAGTTCAAAGAATTGAAAAAAGTGTTACATCGTATGGAAAATTAAAAGATTTTTATTCTAGAAGGGAAAAATTAGATTTTGCAGATACTTCTTTAGCATCAATTAGTCATGAGTTATTAAGAAAATCAGACACTGATAAAGTAGCATTGATAACTAATGATAAAAAACTCTCAGAAGTATCTCTAGAAATTAATAGAGAATTCTCAGAGCAATTTATATTAGTAAATTCTTATTTTCCAAATTGGGATGATACTATCTCTTTTAGTACTCAAGCTCCCTATGTATTTTCAAAATCAGTAATTGAAAAAATACTTTCAAGGAAAAGATCAGATTCTGAGTTTTTAGTTGTCCATCCAAATGGACTTCGGACAAATGGAAAAAAATTTCATTATTGTTATGATGTTACAACTAGAATTCCTTCAAAAAATAAATCAGGTAAGTATGTCAGAGTAGTTCCTCATAAATCTAATCTTATAGAAAGATTCTCATATTATTATGAAACATTATCTCAAGGACACAACATTCTAGAAATTTCTCCAGATGGCAAATTTTCTTTTTCTTTTTTCAAAGAAGGAGAGAATATAATATCTAAGATGCATCAATTACTAAAAAGAAAATCTAGGAATGTAAAAGGAAGAAAAACAAATAGTGATTTAAATGATGCAATAAATAATGCAATGATTTCTTCTGACGTTTATATGATAGATGATTTTGAAGCTCAATCTTTAAGAGAAGCTCCAAAGTCTAAAAAATGATATCATTGATCAACAAACTCAAATCTTTTTATTCTTTATCACTAATCCTATATGTCTCAAAACGAACATTTTTATTCTCAATTGCTTTTTTAATTGACCTCTCTGTAGCATTCATTTGAGCTTTACCAGATTTAACTTCAATAAAGACAACTTCTTCTACATTTTTCTCATCTAGGCCTGAAAAACAAATAAAATCAATTGGTGCTCCCATAAATCTACACTCAGATGCTTTTACAGGAAAGTTTTCCATAAATGGAGATAGATGTTCATTAAATTGACCTTTTAAAACATGTCTTGATTTTTCAATTGCTTTTTTCTTCTCCTCTTCAACAACATGTTGCATAACATCAAACATATATCTTTTACCTAATGATTTTCCAGCAAAAAATGCTAAAAATACCAACAATACAAAACAAATTATACCAATAACTATTAAAAATTCATTCATAATATATATGAGAAAATATTCTATAAATAATTATGTATTAATCTCAAATAACAAGTATGTTTATAAATTTTTAAATGCTATTACTATTATGCAAACACCAACAGAAATTATGTACTGGGAAATTCTCCCAGCAATTCGTTCATCTTTTGTATTTGAGATGAAAGAAGAACATAATTTAAAACAAAAAGAAATTGCAGAAGTACTTGGTGTAACTCCTGCAGCAATTTCCCAATATTTAAATCAAAAAAGAGGAACTTACGAATTTTCAAAACCATTTAAACAAAAAATCAAAATTTCTGTTTTAGAAATACTTTCAAAAAAAAGTACTCCTTTTGAAGAAACAAATAAACTAATTGCTCAATTTCAAAAATCAAAAGACCTCTGTTTAATTTGTTCTCATAAAAATAATTTGACAAATTGTAGAATTTGTCATCAATGATTACTCAATAATACTATCGAGTCTAAGAAGAGAAACTTCTCCTTCATTTGTTCTAAGTGTAACATAACCTTGTTCTTGAGCAGTTTCAATAATTGAATTAGTATAATCAATTAACCCATTAGTATATGATACAAGTGGAATTAATGTAACATTACCACTTCCGGTCTCAATTGTAATTTCACCTTCAGAACTAATTTCATTTAAAATAATAGTTACTGCATTTTCTTGTCCAAAAATAATCCCTTTCTCATAAGCTTGATTTTTAATTGAAATATGTGAGTATAATATTCCACCTAAAATTAAAACTAAAATGAGTGCATATGTTGAATATTTATAGTAATTTACTTTTTCAGCCATAACTAAATAGTAGAAATGTAATTTATAAGTTTTTGTTATATTTTATCTTGTATAGTGAGAGAATTCCATACTAAATTTCTCTTTTTTAATAGCCTCTTCTTCTTTTAACTCAGAGAGTTTTCTTGCAGCATCTCTTCCATCTTCAGTTCGATAAAATATTTTCAATGATGAAAGGACTTTAAACTTTTGACATTTTTGACATTTTAGTGATTTTTCTGAAGTAGTTACCTGAAATAACCCACAATTTGAACATCTAACTAATTTGTATACAAGAACCATTCTAACTTAAAATTTTATTTCTCCCTTTTTGCTTAGCTTCATAGAGAAGTTCATCTGCATATTTATACATTGACTCAAAAACACCATCTTTATTTAAATCATATTGTTTAGATCTCACAAAACCACCACTAATTGTAATTTCTTGTTTTATTTCAGGAATCTTTTTTTTAATAGTATAGGAAATTTCCTTTTTAATTCTCTTAAAGATTTCTTCTTCTTTTTTCTTAGGTAATTTAAAAAATAAAATTAAAAATTCTTCACCACCAACTCTATAGAGATTATCATCTTTCCTAAGTATTTGCTTAACAACTTTACATAATTTTCTTAACACCTTATCTCCAATATCATGCCCGTATGTATCATTTACTTTTTTAAAATAGTCTAAATCAAAAAGCAACATAGAAACTTCAAAATTTTTTTCTCTTTTTGCTCTTGATGAAAATTTTTCAAATGAGAGGTTTAACGCACGTCTGTTATATGTTAATGTTAATGGATCCATTAAAGCATATTTTTTTTCAAAATTTAATTTTTTTTCAAACTCATCTAATACCGAATTAGCAAAAAAAACCATTTCATCAAATTCGTCATAGGTTCCTAATTTTAGTCTTTTTGAAAAATTTCCTTTTTTAATTGTCCTCATATCATCTTGAATTTCTTCAAATCTTTTATTAATATGTTTTCTAAGAGTTTTTCTAAATGAAAGTGTAATAATAATAAATGTAATAATTCCTGCAAGTAGATTTGTCTGAATAATTGTAAATACTCTCTCAACAGATTGTTCAGTAATAAAAAAATATGCTGCTAGTAGTAGTTCAAAAACTAAAAAATAAATTAAAAAAAATTTAAAAGTATCCTTGATAATTTTGTTTCGAAGAGAATTTTGTGGCCCTAAAACCCATTCTTTTTGCTTTTGCAATCGAAACTTATCCATAGTAAATACTCATTTTATTATTATATATATTTTGAGTGTTACACTAAGGTAACAAGTATTAAGAAAACACTTTGGACATTACGTTTACCATATCCTCTTCTTTCATTGAAGTAAGTTCAAGTGCTTTATGGAAAAAACCTTCAAGTGCTAGTTGAGTTGCTTTTTGAGAATCAATACCCCTAGAATTTGAGTAAAGAAGAATCTCTGGGTCTAACTTGGATGTTGATGCACCATGGGAACATGATACATTATGATTTGAAATCTCTAAGATAGGTTCGCTAGTAATTGTAGTTTTAGAATCCAATACTATGTTTTTAATATGTTGATGCCCTGAACAATCATCAGCAGCATTCCTAATTGAGACAATACCGTCATTATAAATCTTACTATCACTAGCAGCCCCATTAATAATTAAATTAGAATTAGATTCCCTCTCTAAATGAGTACTAGAATTAATTAATATCAAATCAAGTTGATTTCCATAATATGCACTAGTTAGATAATAATTACTTTTTTCTTTAAGATAAGAGTCTGTTTTAATATATTCGCCACCAGATATTATCTGTGATACTTGTAACGTTGAGTACGGATCTTGATGAGCTTTTCTTTTATATTTTGCATTATTATGAGTAATGAATTCTCTTAATTTTACACTTTTATTTCTCTCAATGAGCAATTCAATTCTTGCAAAACATTCGCTTTGATGAATAATAGTAATTGTTACATCTTCTAATACATTAAGAGCTAACTTAATATGAGAATCAATGATTATTGTAGAATCTTCAGTTATTGTTTTCTGTTCTTTTTTAAGAAGAATTTTACATAATTCTTCTTCTTTTAAATTAAGAATTTTAGAGTTCATTTTATCCTAGACTTCCCTCCATTTCAAGTTCTATTAATTTATTCAATTCAACTGCATATTCTAAAGGTAGTTGTTTAATCACTGGATTAATAAAACCTGAGACAATCATTTGTTTTGCCTGCTCTTCACTAAGTCCTCTTGCCATTAAATAATTAATTTCTTTCTCTCCTATTTTTCCAACTGTTGCCTCATGTGCAATTTGAGCAGATTCATTAAAAACTTCCATTTGAGGATAGGTATTTGATTCTGATTTATTATCAATCATCAAAGCATCACATTCAACTGAGACTTTTGCATTTTGAGCAGATTTTGCAATTTTTACAAGACCTCTATATGATGAAATACCACCATCTTTACTAATTGATTTAGAAGTTAATGTGGATGATGTATTTTTTCCAATATGGATTACTTTAGTTCCAGTATCTTGATTTTGTCCTTCGCCTGCAAAAGCAATTCCAAGAGATTCACAATGGGAGTTATCTCCCATTAAAATAGCAGCAGGGTAGAGCATTGTAACACCAGATCCAGTTTGTCCATTAAGCCATTCAATACTAGCATCTTTGTGAACAATTGCTCTTTTAGTATTTAAGTTAAAAGTATTTTTTGACCAATTCTCAACAGAAGAATATTTAACTTTAGCACCTTCTAAAACATGTACTTCAACACATCCTGCGTGAAGTGAGTTTTTGGAAAATTTTGGTGAAGAACACCCTTCGAGATAATGGATTTCAGATCCTTTATCTGCAATAATTAAAGTATGCTCAAACTGTCCAGAACCTTGTTGATTCATTCTAAAATATGCTTGCATTGGCAAATCAATTTTAACTCCAGGTGGAACATAAATAAATGAACCTCCTGACCAAACTGCGGCGTGAAGAGATGCGAATTTATGATCTGTAATTGGAACGCATGATGTCATAAAATATTTTTTAACCATATCAGGATATTTCTTTAAAGCAACATCCATATCTTCAAAAATAACTCCTTGCTCTTTTAGCTCTTTTTTTAAATTATGATAAATTCCAGCAGAATCATATTGTCCGCCAACTCCTGCAAGTGCTTCACGCTCAGCTTGAGGTATTCCAAGTTTCTCAAAAGTATCTTTAATATCTTGTGGAACATCATCCCATGTATTTGCAATTTGTGTGTCTGGATCAACGTAATATGTTAGCTCATCTAAATTTAATTTTTCAAGAGAAGGACCCCATTTTGGCATTGGAGTATCTAGACATAATTTTAGGGCTTTTAATCTTTTTGCAAGCATCCATTCAGGTTCATTTTTATCTTGAGAAATTTTTCTAATAACATCTTCGTGTAATCCAGGTCTTGCGACAAATCTATTTTTTGCATTAGGGTTGTGATCATCATATTTTGACCTATCAATTGAGAAATCTTTAGTTATTGTCATTTTTTTATCATCATAAATAAATGAACAAAGTGAAGTAATACTTCACGTTTTCCATTTTCTAGTAAAAATAATCTTCTCTAATTTATAAATATTAAGAAAAATTAACAATCGTTAACTTTTCTTAACAATTGACTATTCAACAAGTTGAATATAACAATTGTTACAAACATCTTGAATGTTTGTTCATAAATCTCAGATTTATGTTAACTTCAGCTTTGCTGAAGTGTCAAGAATCCCTGATTGTTGCTTAACTTCAGCTTTGCTGAAGTGTCATCAATTGATATTAAATTTAATTTTGACAATACTATTTTTATAAAGAAATAAGAATTCTTTTATCTATGAACAAAGAGTTATATCAATTAGCATTAGATGCAATTAATTCAAATAATCAAGAATTACTAAAACAATTTCTCCCTGGAATTTTTCCAAATCTAACTTTTGCTAAAATAGGATCTCAAGCAAATTTATATCATGGAATAACTCCAAGAGATAAATCATTTACAGGAGATGAAATGCCTCTGCCAAGTCAGATGATCTCTCCAAAAAAGTATGTATCATTATTAGAGAAAATTTTAAGTGGAGGTATCAAAGGATTTCACAGTACAGGACATTATCTCCATTTAAATGAAGACTTTCCAACAATTTATAATAGTGCATCAATTAGGGGTTCACATGCCCATATGGGAGTTTATTTTAAACCTGAAAAACATACGGGACTCTACACATTACCTAGTGTTGATGAAGTAGTAATAGTCGCCAAAAAATATTTGCCAAAAAACATTGGTGTTTATGTAAAAACATTTGATTACTGTAGCGCTAATTATGACGGAGGTAGATCTTCATTTGATAACTTATCTTCTGATGAGCAAGACAAATTAGAGGAGCATATTAAAGATACAATCTCGGAACTTAAAAATAGGGGAATTGATTATCAAGTAATGGATTTAGGAGAGAATTCCTTAATTGATAGTGATGAATATGAAGAAAAATTAAATGAATAACTCATAAAGATAACTTTATAAGTATTAGAAATCAAGTCTTCGTATGAAAAGACATATTCCCACAGATACTTTAAACTTGTTTTCTAGTATCTCAAATAGTTATCCTCTACAAAACCTCAAATTTATATATTTATCAGGTTCTTCATTAAGTGAAAAAATTTTTGGAAAAGATTTTGATAAAACATTCTCTGTAGGATATTCAAATTCTGCTTATCGCTCTGATGTTTTAGGTTTATCTAGGTTCTCTCAGCTAGAGTCTTTATCATTGGAGATAGTCGATTCATCAGATAATGAAATTTTTACTATGACTAGCTATCAAAATATATTTGGTTTAAAATCAAGAAAACTACTTATTAGTCCTTTTAAGAGAATGAGATTTACTTATAAAAATTCAGAAGAGAGTGTAAATTCAGCGAATATTTCAAAAATACCTTTTTCAAAAAATAGTGAAATACCTATTTTTTTGAGAGAACTATCAAACCCATATAGAGAAATTCATTCATTTGAGCCAGATTACATAACTCAAGATATCCATTCTTTACAGGAATTGATAGAAAATGATTTTAGTATCTCCGCTCAGAGTGTACAAGGACATGGTTGGCCTCTGAGTTTAAATAAAATGGTACTCACAAAAAAATAATTTAATCTCTCAAAATTATAAGTACTATAATTTATAAATTCTCTTCTCTTAATATCATATAGATGACACAATTAGATCAGTATTTTTTACAAAAAAGAAATGAGTTTCCTATGCTAAATCAAGAAATTCGAAAT
>JAYYJK010000115.1:0-3106 GCA_036146255.1 Nanobdellota archaeon | reverse complement strand
CATCAAAGTCATTTTTTATTTATAAAACACATCAATTAACTCATCTTATTTAAATTTTTGCTTAAACTATAGAGAAATCACTGTAGGAATCAAGATATTTATAAATCAAAACACCTTTATTTTTAGTATAATGCCAAGAATTGCTGTAATTGAAAAAACAAAATGTAAACCTGAACTTTGTGGTTGGGTATGTCAAAAGAAATGTCCTATTAATATGACAGGAGCTGATTGTATTTATGAAGATAATAAAAAAGCAGGAATTGATGAAATTCTCTGTACTGGATGTGGAATTTGTCCAAAAATTTGTCCTTTTGATGCTATTGAAATTATTAACTTACCAGAATTAAAATCAGATCCTATTCACCAATATGGACCAAATGGATTTAGAATATTTAATTTGCCAATGATTCAAGAAGGAAGTATTATTGGAATTTTAGGAAGAAATGGAATTGGTAAATCAACTGTAATTAATGTATTATCTAAAACCATGGAAGCAAACTTTGCAAAATTTGGTGCAGATAAAATCAAATCTGAGACTTATTTCGAATCATTAAAACAAGAATTCAAAGGTACAGTTCTTCAAAATTATTTCACAAAGCTTGAAAAAGGAGAAATTAAAGTAGCATATAAACCACAACAAATTACAAATATTCCAAAAATGTTTTCAGGAGTTGTAAAAGAATTACTTCTAAAAGTAAATCCTGATGAAAAACAAGTACTCGAAGTTGCAAAACAACTCAACGTAATTAAAATTATAGACAGAGAAATTAAAGTTCTCTCAGGTGGTGAATTGCAAAGAGTAGCAATTGCCGCGGCACTTTTAAGAGATGCAAACTTCTACATTTTTGATGAAATTACAAATTATTTAGATATTTATGAAAGACTTAACTCATCAAGATTTATTAAAGAACATTGCAGTGGAAAAACAGCACTTGTTGTTGAACACGATCTTGTTGTTCTAGACTATTTAATTGATTCTATTCACATCATGTATGGGCAACCCTCAGCATTTGGAATGCTCACTGGAGTAAAAGCTGCAAAAGTAGGACTCAATGATTACTTAGAAGGATATTCAAAAGAAGAAAATGTAAGATTTAGAGATAAACCAATTACATTTGATAAAGAATCAGATGCTACAATTCAAAAAATTGACGTACTAACATCATGGGAAGAAGAAAACATCGAAGTGGGAACATTTAAATTAAATGTTAAAGCAGGTAATGTGAAAAGAGGAGAGACAATAGGAATTATTGGACAAAATGCCCTTGGTAAATCAACATTTATGAAACATATTGTAAATCAAGGATTAGGAGATACAACTCTCTCATATAAAGCACAATTAATTGAGAGATCTGATAATATTGTAATGGCTGAACTAGCACAATTTGGAAACTTCACTGACTCATTTTATGAAACATATGTATTAAACCCACTCAATATAAAACCACTTTTAGAAAAACAAATTGATCAACTCTCAGGAGGTGAGCTACAAAGATACGCTCTTGCAAAATGTCTTTTAGCAGATGCAGACATTTATCTGCTTGATGAACCAACTGCATTTTTAGATATCGAAGATAGATTAAAAATTGCTAAAATGCTAAAATACTTCATGGAAACAAAACAGAAATCAGCATTCATCATTGATCACGACCTAGTGTTTATGGACTATCTCTCAGATAATTTATTAGTATTTGAAGGAGAACCATCAATTCAAGGTACTGCCCTTCCACCTATGTCTATGAGAGATGGTATGAATACATTTCTTAAAAATTTAGAAATATCATTTAGAAGAGATGAAGCAAATAAAAGACCAAGAGTAAACAAACTAGGCTCCGTTAAAGATCAAGAACAAAAAAAAAGCGGAGAATATTATTATGCTTAAAATTGCTTAAGCAATTTTAAACAATCAAAAATGATCTCATTTTTGAATATGCATAATTTCGCAGAAATTATGTTACCATTGTATTTAAAAAATTAATAGATATAATTAAATAAATTAGAATTAAGTTAAATGAATAAAGAAAAAGACCCTGTAATAAATGCAATTGCACTCACCACTCTAATTTCTAACGCAACAACTTCAACAATTGTAGGTGTAAGTAACCATATCATAAATAACTCATCACTTGAACAACTCCTGCTTCAAAATGGTGAAAACTCAATTGCAATCTCAGCAATAAATCAAGGTATTTCATTTTTTTTAAATTCTGGTTCCTATTCAATTATAAATAATGCAATATTTTTGCCTACCTATTGGTCACTAAGATCGCATAAATATCAAACGAAAAAAGATTTTATTCAAAAAGAATATTCTCAAGTATTAGCGCTACAACTATTTGCAAATTGGGCCGGAGTAACATACGCTGGAAGCAAAGAGATCATAGAACAAATTAAACCCGAGTATGCCTCAATAATTGCAGGAGGAATACAAAGTACCCTCTATCCTATGTATATGGTTCAAGCATGGAAAATAAAAAATAAACTCATCAATGAAGAAAAAGTAGAAAAAGTTAAAAAAAATATTCAAAAAGCAAAATCACTAATTAAAAAAATAACTTAAAAGTCTACTTTGACTTTTTAGTTGTAGTTGTTTTTTTAACAACTTTCTTAGCAGGAGCTTTCTTTGTAGCTGTAGCTTTTGTAGTTGAAACTTTCTTTGTAGCTGTTTTTTTAGCAGGAGCTTTCTTTGTAGCTGTAGCTTTTGTAGTTGAAGCTTTTTTAGTAGTTGTTTTCTTAGCAGGAGCTTTCTTTGTAGCTGTAGCTTTTGTAGTTGAAACTTTTTTAGTAGTTGTTTTCTTAGCAGGGGCTTTTTTTGTAGCTGTTTTTTTCTTAACAACAACAATTTCATCCCCTTGTTCTGCAGCCTCTTGTTTTGCTTGCATATGTCCTTTTACAGCTTTTTTAATATCATTTCCTGAAATTTTAGAATGGGCAGATTTTTTAGTTGAAAAGCCAAATAAAGAATAAATCCCAGACCACCCTATTACTCCAAAAATCACAAATAAAATTCCAACAATTAAAACAATAACTGATGCTAACTTTCCTTTTACCATAATTGATGCAATAACAATTAATGCACCAAAAATGATATGTAAAATCCTATCAT
>JAYYJK010000114.1:0-7765 GCA_036146255.1 Nanobdellota archaeon | reverse complement strand
CGAGTAGATTCACTAAAAGGAGTTGCATAGAAAAAATTACTTGCATCATTACTAGTGTTACAAGTAATATTATAATTTCCAATTGTAGGTTCTATGAAACTGTATTGTGCCCAACCTGATGAATTTGTAATATTACTTCCCAAAAAAATACCATCTTGATAAAAGTTAACATTAACTCCACCATAAGGAATTCCCAGAACATTATAATCAGTAAACTGACATGCCATTGTAGCTGTTAAAGGACTGTAACCAACATTTGGAATCAAAGTTGTTTGATTAACTCGTAACTCTGCAAAAATATCAAAGTTCCGAGTACCTGAAGTTGAGCCTGTGATATTGAAATACAAATCATTAGAAGTAATATTTGAAATTAGAACATTTCCTAAATCTGGAAACAAGATTGTATTACTTGTATCAAAAGAATAATTAGTTTGATTATTTTCATATGAATCAATAACATAATTTGTCTGAATTCCAGATGCATCATGAAAAATAGTTGCTTCTTGAAGAGGTAAATCCCACTGTACTGAAGTATTAATCATTTTACCACGAATTACAATTAAATTATTTCCAATATCAGTTCCATTATATAAATTCCAAGAGAGCTGTGTAGGTGCAACCTTATCCAAAACATTAAATTCTAAATCATCATGATCCCTATAAGTAGTACCGGTATCACATATTCTATTTGTAGGTCTAGATCCAAACTCCCAAACTAATTTTCCTCTAATATGATGAGTTCCAACATAATTATCTAAAACAATATTTGAGCAAAAAGTATTCAAATTATTATTATCACATCGAATCTCATTGTATATATCTCCATCTACCCATGCTGAACCTCCATTTTTATATGCAAAAGATACCAAATCCCCATTACCTGATGTATCACATTGATAATCAAAACAAACTTCAACAGTATCTCCTACACCAAAATAATCTCCATTTAAATTAGTTACCCTAATATCATTAATATACTCATAATTTGTATTACCATCACTGCAAGTATCAATAGTACCACTACCTGGCTCTCCCCCTCCACCACAAAGACCTCCACAAATACAAGGACTCTCAAAGCCACAACTTTTAGCTACAGGGTCAATTGCAAATAACCACGACCTATTTTCATAAAAAGTACCTATTTTAGAATCAATCCATGAATTCCCCAAATAATAAAGATAAGGCGTAACTAATGGTGTTTGAGCAACATAATAAGGAATGAAATCTTTCCTTATATCAACCCATTTCAAATAAGTTGTATCATTTATGGTCTCAATAATATGTGCATTTGTATCATTAATATCAAAATCTGAACTAAAAACCTCAGTAAAGTTAAATATATCATCATAAGCACTATCAACATTTGAGATATCAAAATCATTTCTAAAAGGTCCAAGCCAAGGGTCAATAGTTACTGGAACATTCCTAATAATATCAAAAGGATAACGATCAACAACATTAAAAAAAGAAGTAATATCTACAACCATATCTTCCAATTCTACCTGTGCATAAAGTGAATATTTACCAATTTCATCTGTTAGAAGAGATGTTTCATACACACCAATATTTTCTGTTTTAAAAATTTGCCCTGATTGTGATGTTAGCACAAGAGTTTCATTTGAAGGTTTTGTAACCTCTAAAGTAATTTGAGCATCATCAACTAAAAAACCCCATTTATCTAAAACAACAATTAACATCTCAGATACCTCATTTTCTTTATATAGTGGTTTTTTTGTATTAATTGATATTAAACCATAAGCAAAAGAATCCTGTTCAACTTCCTCTGAACCATCTTCATATCTAGTTATTTTCTCATAAGTGTAAATCCCTGGTTGTAATTTTCTCTGAGATAAAGACTCAGAATCATTTACTTCAATGAGTTTTTTTCCTTGATCAAAATAAATTTTCTCATCTTCAAAAATAATTTCTTTATCTTTTTGAATAGAATTTTCATATAAGTCATTAGATTTTGTAGTATTTACACCAATAATATTTGAATTATTTTCTAAAAGAGATGATTCATTATTAGTAAAATTCTCAGCCATCCTAGAAAAACCCACCGAAAAATTTGTAATTTGATTGCTTAAGTTATCTAAAGAATCAAGATTAGTGAAACTAGGTATTTCTTTTTTAGAAGGAAGCTTGTCCTTAGAAGATAATTTTACCTTATAAGAATTCATTTCTTGTGTTTCTCTGTCTAATTTAGAAATCTCCCTCATATCTACTAAACCATCCTCTGAGACTTCCAATACTTTTTCTCTTCCTTGAAAATCAATTCCTATTACATCCTTGCCTGAGGAATTAATTTTAACAATAGTTGAGAGATTTTCTTTTACAACTTCAGGTTCCAAACCTTTAGAAAATAATACAAAAGATGATGACAAAGTATCATCTGGCAAATATACCTGGACTTGGTATTTACCAAATTGCAAATCATTTGAGAGATTTATTGAAAAGTCACACTCCAAATCACAAGTAATAACTTCATCAATTTTTTTACTTGGATTTCCCTGAGGAAATATTCTAAAAATAACATTTTCATAAGCTCTTTCTAAGAAAAGAGTTCCTTCTAAAAAAGGAATTTCATAAGGTTTAACTTCTACATTTGGATTTAAAAAAATACTATTATTAGATTGTTTCTTTTCTAAAAGAAAAGGAATTGATTGTAGATATCTATCACCTTCATAACTTGAGTAAATATGTAATTGTAACTCTTCAAAAAAAACTTTTTTAATTGGTACTTTTACTTCACAAATATCTTGATTACAATCAATTGACTCTGAACCTAACACTAAATTTTCCTTACCATATAAAATTTCAAAATCAAGTTCTAATTCTTCACCTACATTATTTTCAACTTCAACCAAAACAGAATAAGGAATTTTTTCATTATTAATATAAGTAATTTTAGCATCAAAAATACCATCTGAGCTCAAATATGAAATAGCTGATAGTGAAGAAATAATAAAAATACTAAAAATTAAACTAAATAAGTACCATTCCTTTCTTATAAAGGGTTTATTCAATAAGAAAATATCACAATTATCATTTATAAAATTATACTTTTTCTCAAAAATGAACAAAAAAATTATTGGGAATCAATAACAACTCCATCTCTCATTTCAATTACTCTATCAACTTGTTTTTTAAAGTCATCTTCATGAGTAACCATAACAATAGTCATATTAAATTTCTTATTTAAAGATCTAAATAAAGACATAATTTCTTGAGAGTTTTTAGAATCTAAATTAGCAGTAGGCTCATCTGCAAAAAGAATTAAAGGTTTATTCATAATTGATCTAGCAATAGATACTCTTTGTTGTTGACCCCCACTTAGCTCAGAAGGTAATTTTGAGAGTTGATCGCCTAACCCTACTTCTCTTAAACATTCATGTGCCCTAGACCTTGATTCTTCTACTGACATAGAATCTGCAATACCTATAATTTCTAAATTCTCAGTAATAGTTAGTTCTGGAATCAAATTAAAGTCTTGAAAAACATACCCCAAATATTTTAGTCGAGCATTTGTCTGTTCAGTGCTTGTCATCTCAAGCATACTATGTCCATGAATAATTACTTTTCCTTCATTTGCTTGATCTAAAAGACCCATGATGTAGAGCAAAGTAGATTTTCCAGAACCCGATGAACCAACCAATGCTACAAACTCCCCATATTCAATATCTAAATTTACTCCTTTTAAAATTTCAACAGAATTATGTTTTCCAAATAAATATGATTTTCTAATATTTTTTACTTCAATAAATGCCATGTTAATCTACACCCCTTAAAACACTTACAATATTTTTTTTCACAGTTTTATGTGAAGCAAAAAAACCTCCAAAAAGAGAAGATACTATAATAATTAATGAAGAAGTTAATAACTCTAAGATCGTATATTGTGGATAAAAAAAACCCATTGGTAATTTAATTGGATTTAATTCTAAATAAAGAGTCAATACTGCAAAACCAATAAAGCCAATAATAATTCCAGCAATTGCATATAAAAGACTCAAAATAACATAGGATTTAATAATTGTTTTCTCCGAGATACCTACAGCTTTGAGAATAGATAATTGTTTTTTCTTATTATTTACATTAATGTAAATAATGATAAAAATAACAATAAATGTTGAAAAAATTCCAATAACATTAGCTAATAAAGTAGTTATTTTCTGTGATTCTAAAATAGTCTCCGCTAGAGATAATTCTTCAAGTGAATCAATAACTTTTGCATTAATTCCCAAATTAGCAACTTGTACTTTAACATCCTCTTTAGTATAACCTTTATTAATCTTAATTAAAATTTCTGAAGAGATATCCTCATTAAAACCATAAACCTCTCTGAGTTCATCAATGGAGATTAAGAGATAAAAATCAGGAATCCAAAATAATGTATCCATAATTCCAGATACAATATATGATTTTTCTACACCATTATCAAAGATCAATTTTGCACTCTGACCTACTCTTAAATCTAGAGGTTCAAAACCAGTAGTTCCCTTTGCACCATCAAGATTTCCTACTAATTCATCACCTAAAATAACTTCATCTCGAACATTTCTCCCCAAATAAGAACCCCTCTCAATTGAGGAGTGAAACTTTGAAATATATCTCTCCTCATTAATATCAATCCCCTTAATAACTGGAATAAATGAACCTTTATCATCAAATAATGAACCTGTTGCAGAAAGTCTAGGGCTAGCAGCATAGACAGAACCCAAAGATCTAACTTTTTTTAAAATTTCTTCAGTCTCATAAATAAAAGTCTCTTCTTCTTTAGGTATAATTGTTAAATCTGCAAATGCATAGTCTACTAATTTTGTATTAGTTACATCTTCAATTCCATTATTTAGCGAATTAAAAAATGATAAATTAATAAAAGAAAACGATAAAATACTCACTACTAAAAAAAAAAGCTTTATTGATGATTTAAGATTCTTTATTGCTAAAAAAAATGAGAGATTCATACTAGATTACCTTCTTTTTACAAGTAATACCAAAATTCCTACTACAAGTAAAATTCCTATCACAATAATAGGCATATTTGATTTTTGCCCAACTGGGAAAACAACTTCTTGAGTTGAAGTATGTTCTCCAAAGTCATCCTCATAACTAATTGTCAAAAGTAGAGGTAAAGAACCACTAGTTTGTGGAGTTAATGAGAAAATAAATGGTAAATCCTCATTTTTATTAATAGTTCCAAAAAATGCTTCTTTTTGACCCATTACGTCCCCTTCTAAAGAAACTCTAACATTTTTCGCCTTACCTAAACCATCATTTTCAAGTCTAATTGAGAGTTGTGTTGATTCACCTTCAAAAATTGCATCTTCTATTTCTAAATGTTGTAAAATAATATTTGCTCTATCCTTAACTTCCATACCAATTGTCTCTCTAACTTCATAATAATTATTTTGTGAATCTTCATAAGTTAAAATAATAGGAAGAAGTAAATAACCTGACTCAACTGAAGAAGAAGATAAAAACCTACCCTCAATAACTTGTTTAGAATTTACATCCAAAGTTCTCTGAAATAAAAAATTCTCATCTAACAATCCCAAACTAGAAGAGTCCGGAGTTAATTTAATATTTTTTGCTAGACCAGTTCCCTCATTGATAATCTCAAGTGCTAAGTTAAATTCAGTCTCAGGAATTATCTCCACATCATTAGCGACATTGAGAACTAAATTTGGAAGACCTGTAACTTGTACTGAAAAATCCCTTTCAACTGAGAGTGTTGAGTCATATTGAGTTGTAGCTTTAATTGTATAAAATCCAGATTCTAAAGAAGATTTTGCTGTTAAAAAAAAAGTAATTGTTTTAGAACATGAAGTACACAATCGAGATTCTGAATCACTTTGATCATCACTTTTTAAAATAAAACTATCACCAAATGTTAAGCTAGTCCTACCCAAAATAATTTCATCATTTCCTTCATTAGTTAATCTAAGTTGTAACGTTACATCTTGACCTGGTTGAACTGGATTAGGTTCTATAGAATTAAGTGAAATCTGAGGTGCAGCTGAAAATACTGAGACCATCATAAAAAAAACCATTAATAAAAACATATAAAATTTCATAAGATAACTGCATATAAATTATATAATAGTATTTGCAACAACTAATGAGTAAAAAGAAAAAAAAAGAAATTTTGTTTTAAGCTATCAAAACATATGTAAACATTTATATAATGTCGATGTAGATATCAATTATGATTAGTTTTAACTACAAGGAAGCATTTCAAAGAAATCTTGGTTTAGTAGATGAACAAGAACAAGAAATTATAAAAAATACAACTATTGCAATCCCTGGAATGGGAGGTGTTGGTGGGTCTCATTTAATAGCTCTTGTTAGGCAAGGATTTGAGAATTTTCATATTGCAGATATGGATGAATATGAAGTAAAAAATATCAATAGACAATACGGAGCTACAACCAAAACAATAAATAAATCCAAAGTTCTAACAATGAAAGAAAGGGCTCTTGAGATAAATCCAAATTGTAAAATCAAAGTATTTGAAAAAGGAATAAATAAAGAAAATATTGATCTATTTCTTGAAGATGTTGACATCTCAATTGATGGTCTTGATTTTTTTGAAGTAGATATTAGAAGATTATTTTACAATAAATCTCTAAAAAAAAATATTCCCCTCATAACTGCAGGGCCTATTGGATTTAGTGTAGCATCTCTAATATTTAATCCCAAGAGCAAATATAATTTTGATACTTACTTTGATATTGATGACTCTACAAAATACATTGATAAACTATTAAAATTTGGTGCTGGACTAACGCCATCATTACTTCAAAGACCATACATGAAAAAAATATCTCTTAAAGAAAGAAAGGGTCCTTCATCAATTGGTGCTGTAAACATGTGTTCTGGTTTTGTAGTTATTCAAACATTAAAAATTACCCTTCAATGGAGTAATGTTAAATATGTACCATATTATCATCAATTTGATGTGAAAAGAGACAAATACATATGTAAAAAAAATAACTTCGGAAATAAAAATCCAATCCAAAAAATAAAGATAATGGTAGCCAAAAAACTATATAATAAGTGAGATACTTTTTTACAACTAATGAGTTTCACTCAAACTACTTATATAATGTATTTAAAATGTGGATATGGAGACTCTCAAAGAACTCTATTCACAAATGGAATCTTACCAAGCAGGTAAATATTCTTATTTTGCAGACGTACAAGCTCTTGAATCACTCAAAGAGAAAGCATATCAAGAATCCGATTATGCTACACTAAAAAAATTAACAAAATCACAATTAAGATTAGTAAATAATTTTAAATCATCATTATATGGTACATATAAACAAAACCTTGACTATAAAGAAGAGTATGCAGTTTACAAACAATATGCTAAAAAACTAGGATATAAAGTATATGCGTACTATCAATACAAAGCAGTAATGCTTGCCTATGAAGTATATGGATATGAAGCAGGGTATTACAACTATGCAACTCTTGCTAAACAAAATGAATATGATGTAGTTGAATATGAGAGTTATTGTGAAATTGTAGAAACTTATTACGAATATATGTATGAACAAAGATATCAAAGATATCTCGAGTATATGAAAGTTAATTCTTATGAAGCCCTTTCATATGAAGATTATTCTTATATTATGGAAGCTTACTCATATTATGGATATTATGAAGTAAAATCAAAAGAATATTATTCATATTATCAAGAATATGCTAAAATGAAAGGATACTCTGAAGTATCTTATGATCAATATTATTATGCAAT
>JAYYJK010000113.1:0-4166 GCA_036146255.1 Nanobdellota archaeon | reverse complement strand
GAAGATCTTTATTTAGAAAATAAAAAAAAGATAATCTCGTGGTTAAAAAAAGAAAATCCAGAAGCAGTTTTCAACTATTCTTGTGTTGGTATTGATCAATTTATTTCATCTAATTTACTTGAAGAAGAAACATATGAACTCGCGAAAATATCTCCTATGTGTGGTTTTTATACCTGGGGGGAATTTTTCACTCTTCCGAACAAAGAAAAAAAATTTCTCAACTACACATCAACTTATTTAGCACTAAGTGAAGAAAAACCAAAGTGTAAACCAGACCTCTCTCAAGATCATACTGGAATTCCTACAAAAAATAATGAAAATGTGGAACTTAAAAGCCTCATTACTTTTATCAACACTATAACTTCTCAATTAGATGAATCAAATAAAAAATTACAACAATTGGCAAATACTGATATTTTGACGGGAATTTATAATAGAAGAAAGATACAAGAAGAATTAGATTTGGAGATAAAAAAACATAAACGAGAACCAGAACACTTAGTGAGTGTTTTACTCTTTGACATAGATGATTTTAAACAAATAAATGATTCATTTGGTCATGATGTTGGAGATTATGTCCTAAAAGAAATCACAAAAGCAATTCAAGAAGAGCTCAGAGAAGTAGATGTTTTTGGAAGATGGGGTGGTGAAGAATTCATGGTAATTATGAGTCATACTTCTCTAGATGGAGCAAAAGTTTTATCTCAAAGACTTAGAGAAAAAATCGAGAATTTTAAATTCTCCTTTAGAAGAAAGATAACAATTAGTGGTGGTATTGTGGAGATTCATAAAACATCAACGCCTGAAAAAATAATAAAAAAAGCAGATCTTTTACTCTACGATGCTAAAAAAACAGGAAAAAATACTATTTTTTTTTAAAAATACTTTTCCTTACTCTATTGTTTTATTACCACCAAATCTTTATAAACCGTTTTTGATTCTTTTTTCTATAAGATTTCTACACTTCTGTAGTAATTTAAGATAAAAAAATGTTAAAAAACAAAAAATCAAAATCTGTGAGACAAAGAGGACAATCATCTCACGGTTGGGGACACAAAAAAAAACATAGAGGTTCAGGACACAGAGGAGGTTTCGGTTTAGCTGGAACTGGTGCTAGAGGAGATTCACAAAAAGCAGGTATGCTTTCAGGATCAAAAAAGTTTTTACAAAAATATGCTGCAACTAGAGGAGTTAAAGTTGAAGATGTTAAAAAAATGTTATCAACTAAAGCTTACTTCGGTAAAAAAGGTTTCAGTGCTGTAAATAAAAAAGCAGTGACTACACTTTCTTTATCATATTTAGAACACAATTTCGACATGTTAGTAGAAGCAGGGATTATTGTAGAAGAAAACAAAGAATTTGTATTTAATGCAACAAATGTTGGTTACGATAAAATTTTAGGTAGAGGAAACTTCACTAAAAAAGTAACAATTGTATGTGAAGACATCTCAGAATCTGCTAAACAAAGAGTAGAAGAAGTTGGTGGAAAAGTTGTTTGTGAAAAATTCACAGACGAATTCGCTGAAGAATAAATTATTCTTCATTAATTCTTTTTAAAATACAATTTAACTATTTACTTTTATTATATTCAAATCCAAGCTTTAATCATAAGTTACAACAACACTAAAATTACAGGTATTAGTAATACGCTCATTAAATGAATTCTTTTTACTTCAAGTTCTAAAGCAAGCAGACCTATTGATGTTGATAATAGTAAATAAAGGAGACCTATCCAAGGAGTCATAAAAAAGACTAAACCAATAACAAAAATAATAATTCCTATAACTAAAAGGAAAATAATTAATTCTTGCAGAGAAATATATTCTAAAACAAAAAAAGATTGTACTAATGCAAGAGTCGCAACTAAATTAATATGGGTGCCTGGGACTAATCCTGTGATGATTCCTGCAACTATTCCTAAAAGAATTGGGAGTAGATCTCTTTCTTAAAAAAGTTATGGATTATAATATTAAAAGAAAACTTATTCAAAGTTATCCTAAATGGTTATAAATTTCAATTAATTTACTTATTTATGGAAATAAAAATTTGGCATAATCCTAGATGTTCAAAATCTCGCTTAACTCTACAGCTTCTCAATGAACAAGTTGGCGAAGGAAATTTTGAAATCGTTGAATATTTAAAAAAACGAAACACAGTAGATGAGCTATTGGACATAACAAAAAAGCTAAAAATAGCTCCAACTCAATTATTGAGAAAAAACGAAACAGAATATAAATCTTATAAAGAAAAAAATGGTGAACCTAATGATTCACAAGCACTACAATTATTATGTGATATTCCCAAACTCATTGAAAGACCAATAGTAATTACTCCAAAAGGTGCAGCAATTGGAAGACCCCCTGAAAATATATTGAAAATTCTATGAATTTTCAACTACAAGAATGCAATTAGTAAGCGTCAGGTATATTGAAAACTCGATTAATTTTATCCAAAGTATTACTTTTTTATCCAAAAGAAATCCAATTCTTTATAAAAATAATATTCTTAATCTAATTATGATATTAGATTCTCACATCATTCTGAGAAAATTAATTGGAGATTTGCAAAAAGATACTATTACTACTCTTTTTGGACCTCCTGGATGTGGGAAGTCTACGATGTGTTTTGAGTTAGCAAATCAGGCTTTAAGGCATGGGAAAAAAGTAATTTATATTGATACTGAAGGAGGTTTTTCTCCAGAAAGGCTCCAACAAATCAATCCTCAAATAGAATTAAAAGATATTATTGTATTTTCTCCAAAAACATTTGAAGAGCAACACTCACTTATCCGGAATCTCTCAAAACAAATAAAATCAGCAAATCATGTTGGTTTAGTTCTCATTGATTCTTTAGTGATGCTTTATAGATTAAAATTAGGTGATGCTCCACAAAAAATAAATTCGGATTTGGGTGAACAGCTCAGAATGCTCACAGAAATATCTAGGACATTCCACATTCCAATTTTTGTTACCAATCAAATGTATACAACTTTCGATACTAAAGAAAATAAAATGGTGGGGGGTATGGTAATTGAGTATTGGTCAAAAACAATTATTGAAATGGATAAACAAGGGCATGACAAAAAACTTGTTTTAAAAAAACATAAATTCAAACAAGGAGGTCAAGAAATTCTCTATGACATTGACAACACAGGATTAGTAGAAAATAAAGGAAGAGGATTTTCATTTTTTAAATGAGGATACTTTTCAAGAATCTTTACTTCAGCAATATTTAAGATTGTTGTTTGAGGGTTTTTATTTTCCAATTAAATACTTATTTTTTAGTGTAATACTTTATAACATAATATTTAGCATATTGTGGTTGAATTCCTGAGTTAACTAAACCTTGGTAGAGGACTTCTTTGGAATATTGTTCTTGAAATTGTAATACGTACTGCCTACACTTAACTTCTTCTTGACTTAATTCTTGAGTCTGTTCTTTTGGTAGTTGGTGGTTGATGATAATATTTTTTTTTTTATAGAGAACTATTGCTATAAGAAATAATACTATAAAAAGAGAAGTAACAATGAGAATGGGGATAACATGATATTTCGTAGATGTAATTGATGGATTTCTTAGTGAATTATATTTTGAATATGAAATGCTAACCTCGCCATCTTCTACAGTAATATCTTCACTGGTAACTGAGCCAGGAAGTGTTACTTTAATATTTGCTTCAAAATTTTCAATCTCTTCTAAAAGATAAAGTGAATTTAATTCTTTTATTGTAAGTTCAATGTCTTTTAGATCATATGTATATTTTGTTGTGAAAATATTTTCTTCTACTTGTAAATAATTAGCATTAACATAATAACTACCACTAATTTCAACAGAATTGGAATTTTGGGTGCATGTTTCATCAAAAAAGTTCAATTGTGCAAGAAATTGTTGGCAAAAATCTTTTTCTCCTTGGTATGGTACAGAAATACTAGTTGTAGCTTTTCCCTCAGAAGAGATGGTTTGTTCTACAGTTACAGTACATGAAGTTAAAAAAAATGCCAAACATAGCAATATCCATAGTTTAGAATTATTTTTGATCTGGAGTGTCATTTTTAACTCCTCTTAAATTATCTGCTATTTTTGATAGCTCATTAACATTATTTACTAATGTTGGAGTAATTTTGTTAAATACTTTCTCTAGTGCTTTTATCTCAGAATTTACATCT
>JAYYJK010000112.1:0-8444 GCA_036146255.1 Nanobdellota archaeon | reverse complement strand
AATTTTAGAAGAGGTGAAAATGACTATAATTTAAATACTTATTTATCTCCTGGAGAGAAAAAAGAATATTCAATGTATATGTACTTTTACAATTACAGATATAATAATTTTCAAAGTAAAGATAACTTCGAAGGTATTTCTGAGATTGCCATATACCAAGAAGAAGGCTATAGCTGTTATGATCTCAAATCTGCTCCAGTGGCTAAGATAATTATTGAAAATGAATAAAAAAGCATTTGAACTCAACAATACTACAATAACACTTATTGCAATTATTATTTTAATTTTACTTGGTATTTCTATTTTTGGATCCCAAGCATTAGCATTTAAAGACCTTATGGGTTGATTATTTTTTCTACTTCGCAAATTAGCAATATTTATAAATAGACGGGCTGAGAAGCCGAAATTTGATAATTTCACATCCAAGTTCTACAAAACATTTATAAACTAAGCAATTGCTGATAAGTACATTATAGGGGCTCCCTATAGTCATATTCGTAGACCTTAGCTTAAAAAAATGGCAAATGTTGATCACAGATTCGCTTTGTCCATTTTAATTTAAGCTGAGCAAAGCGAAACATTAAATTAAAAATGGCAGAAATGATCGTTGTAAAATCAAAAGTTAAAGAAGCAGCTAAAGGTTGTAATGTAGCAGGAGATGCTGCTGAAGCTTTAAACGAAGTTGCTCATTCATTAATTGCTGCAGCTGCTAAAAGAGCTGAAGCTAATGGTAGAAAAACAATCCAAGCAAAAGATGTTTTTGTAGGAGATCACGTTGTTGAACCAATGTTAGTAGTTAAATCAAAAGTTAAAGAAGCAGCTGATGGTATGAGCGTTTCAGGAGATTTTGGTGAAGCTTTAAACTCAATGTTAGTTTGGTCAGTTGAACAAGGAGCTGCAAGAGCTGAAGCTAATGGTAGAAAAACATTAGGAGCTAGAGACCTTTAAGGTTTTTACTCTTTTTATCACAATATATTGTAAAATTTAATTAAAAATACTTCTTACTTGTTCTATAATTGATACTATATCTTGGTTTTTTATTTGAGTTACTTTTTGATCTAATAGTAGAGGAGAAAAATCAAAATCTTTAATCATTGCTTTTGCTTCTTTTTTAGATAGTTTTAAAGTATCGACTAATGAAAATAAAAGTGCATTACCTAAAGTCCTAGCCCTTTTTTGAAAGAGATTTTGAATAAAAATATCAAAAGCAGAAAATTCTTCTTTTATTGTTAATGTTACAAGAGCTGAAGTTACTTTTGTAGGTGGATTAAATGATGTTCCAGGTACTTCTTCTAAAAGCTCAATAGAATAGAGAGATGAAACAAAATATTTCCATCTTGTATCTCTTTGAATAATATTTTTGTAGAAATCAATTCCATGAAGAAGAGTAACTAGAGATATTTTTTTTTCAAGAATAATAGAATATAATTTCTCAGTAATACCATAAGGAATATTTGCTATGATTTTATCACAATGAAGAGAGTGTAAAATATCTAATGCGTTAGCAAAATGAATCTCTAGGTTTTCTTGAGAGAGGTTCTCTAAATGAGATTTATGTTTTTCATCAATTTCAATTACTATGAGTTTATTAGGATTTTTTTTTAGAATCTCTTTTGTAAGAACTCCTTCCCCAGGACCTATTTCTAAAATAATATCTTTATCTGATATGAAAGAATTCTCTATTGCTTTAGTAATTACAGAATTATCTTCTAAATAATGTTGATCAAATTCAACTTTCATAGTAATAAAAATCTTTTTTTATTTATATACAATTCTACAAAAATTACCTAACATTATGAGAAAAAGATTTATATATAGGCACATATTTAATTCACTATGAAAAAAAAGGTTTTGCTTGCAGGATTACTTTCAATCTATGGACAAAATGCTTTTTCAAATGAATTTGAAAGTAATGAAGTATTTGAAATAGACTCTCCTATTTTTGATATTACTTATTCCTTGCTTGGAAATCATGAAATACCTATTGCTAAGGATATTTCTTCTGAAGTTAAAATAAATACTCCCGGGATTAGATTCTCTTCTCAAAAAGACTTTAAAGCTAAAAGCTCAAATATTTTATTTACAACTGTAGAGAATCCAAAGTTTGAGAAATATTCTTGGAAATTTGAGTCAACTTCATTAAGAGATTACTATTATAGACCTTATGATTTAAATAAATATGATTTACAACTCCACTATAAGAGAGAAAAAGTCAATGAATTATTACCTGGAAATAATTATAGAAGTAGAACACAGTCACTCACACTAGAATGGGAACCCTACGAAATTGGAGATGAATTTGAAATAAATATTGGTGTTGGATTGAGATCATTGAATATAAACCAAGGATTTAATCCTCAAGGAAATATAGATATACCTAATGAGACAATGGTTTCCTTTAGACTTAAATATTATCCTAAGTAATGTCATCTCGTCTCTTCTCTGAATCTCATAGTTCTTTTCTGTCGATTATACGAGATAACATAATTATGAACGGAGTCTCTTACTTTTCTTAGAAATAACATCATAGTTGAGTTGTCATTGAAGATGAGAGGATCTGATCTATTAATTGTATATATTTCATTTCGATCTCTTTTTTCTCCTTTTGCTATTGAAATGAAATCTATGTTATTAGTAATACCTAATTCTTCGAATACTTTTCTTCCAGTTTCAAAATGTCCTGGCCCTCCATCAATTATTACCAAGTTAGGTAATTCATAATCTTTTGTTACTTGAAGCCCTTTTTTTCTCCTTTCGGCATTTTCGATAATTCGCTTATACCTTCTTGTAAGAGTTTCTCTCATTGCCATATAATCGTCATTTTTTCCACTAAAAGATTTTATTTCAAATTTCCTATATCCCTCTTTATCTTCTTGCATATTTACAAATCTAGTCATTCCACCTACCACATCATTTGATCCAAAATTTGACATATCAAAACATTCAATAATTTTAGGTAATTGTTTTAGAGATAACTTTTCTCTGAGTTGTTCTAAAACATTTTTCTTTGCATAATTTTCCCGAGCATTTTTAACAACGAGTTCTACTAATGCTTTTTTTTCTCCTTTTTTTGGTTCTTTAATCTCAACTTTAGATCCTCTTTTTTTAGTGAAATAAGCTTCCAAAGATTCATGTGACTCGTCATCCCAAGAAGTAGTATTTACTAAAATTTCACTAGGTGCTAAATGTGTTGAGTAATACATTTTAAGAAATGATTCAAAAACATCTTCATCATAGTCAAGTAAAAATTCTTTTTTACCTGAGATTACTCCTCTACTAACATGAAAAAGTTGAATTAAACATTGCTCTTGACCATCATCATGAATTGAGACAACAACATCTTGATCATAATTTTTAACTGTGTCTACTTTTTGTCTTTCTTGAATATTTTCAAGAGTTAAGAGTTGATTTCTTTTTTCAAGAGCCACTTCAAATTTCATATCTTTAGATGCATTATCCATTTCATCTTTGAGTTGTTTTTTTAATTGAGAAATGTTTTTTCCATTAAGAAAATCTTTTGCCATTTTTACTTTTTGTTTATAGTCATCAACATCAATTTTATCTAAACTCTCTGCAGGAGTGATTCCTAATTCATAGTAGAGTTTTGATTTAGAACTAAAAGATTTTGGAGTAATTATTTTAAATAATGAAATACACATTGCAAGTAATTCCATTCTTAATTTTCCATCAATATAAGGACCAAAATATGTTCCTGTTTTTGTTACTTTTCTTGTTGTGAGAATTTTTGGTATTTTGTCATTTGTTATTTTGATATATGCATAAGTTTTTGAGTCTTTTAAATTAATATTATATTTAGGTTTGTGTTTTTTGATGAGTTTATTTTCTAAAAGAAGAGCCTCTACCTCACTATCTACTAAAATTGTTTCATAAGAAGCTATGTTTTGAACAAGATATTGAGTTTTTGGAGATGACTCGTGCTTTGATGTAAAATAAGACATTACTCTATTTCTGAGATTTTTCGCTTTTCCAACATAAATTATTTCATCTCGAGAATTTTTATAAATATATACCCCAGGAGAGGTTGGAATTTCTGAGCGAACGAGTTTTAACATACTATGTTTAATGAGAGATATTTTAAAAAATTTCCCAGTAACTGAGTAGTTTTTTTTGTGAGTAATTGCATATTTTTATAAAAACAAATAGTGCAAATAATCTATGATTTTTACAAAGAACAAAGCACAAGTAAGTATTTTTATTATTATTGGAATTATTGTAGTTCTTGGAGGTATTTTTTTATTTTCTCAAAGTGAATCCCCTATTCCTTTTTTTGAAGACCAGAGCCCTGGGTATAAAACAACACTATCAATTGAAGAATTTACAATAGCATGTATTGATGAGAGAGTAAGAGATGGAATAAGATTACTTGGCCTTCAAGGAGGATGGATTCATCCTGAAGAGAGAGGAATCATTAGTGAATTTAGAGATCCCGAATACCTAGTCGAGAGAGCACAAGGATTTTCGTTTTTAGGAAAGACACCCCTTCTTTATTGGGACTACTATGATGACACAACTGAGACATTTGAGCAACGTATTCCTAGTTATGATGATGAGACTGATATTAATTCTATGAAAAATCAATTGGAAATTTATGTTGAAGAAACATTAAATGAAAAATGTCTTCAAAACTATGTTCAATTTAGAGATGTTGCTGAAGTTGTTGTAGATTATAATGAATTAGAAATTAATTCAAGGTTTAGAGATGATACTATTGAGTATGATGTTGTACTCCCTCTTGAAATTAACCATGAAAATATTGATAAAGTAGATTATTTGAAATCATATTCTATTGAAACTGAAAATAAACTCAGAGTCCCTTATTACCTAGCTAGAGATATTACCAATACTCAATCAATTAATTCTCTTTTTGAGAAAAATATTTTATCAACATTAGTTGCATATCAAAGTACTGAAGATACTTCCCTATTACCTCCTTTTGCTGATACTACCACATCATATGATGTTAGAGTTTGGAATTTAGATAAAACTCAAAGATTAATCCAGATGATTTTAGAAAATAGTATCTCTTATACTCAATTTAGAGAAACAAATGAAAAGCCTATGGATATCCCTTTAGAGCTCCAAAATCTTCCTCTGGCACAAGGATTACAGCAAACATATCTACAAAATTACTTTGGAGATGAGAGACAGTACTCAGTTCTTCCTGAGAGCCAAAAGGGACAATATTTTAGAGAATATGAAGAGATGAATGTTAAACCAACCTATAACTTACTCTATCCTATTTCATTTACTATTGAGAATGGATATGGTGATTTTCTCTATATGAGCGAACCACAAATGCTTCTCCCATTTCCTGTTCAAGTTGCTACAACTGATTACCAAGCAGCATATAAGTTAACAGCTCCAATTGTTTTAGAAATTAAAGATTCTAGAGCTGATCCAAATGATAATTTTGTATTTAATTTACCTCTTGAGATAAATATTAGACATAATGCACCACTGAGAGAAAATTATGAAATAGATTTAAGTGTTGTTGATTTCTCAAATGAAGAAATTGGATCTAGTTTAATTTGTAATCCCTCTCAGTATAAATCGGAGCCATATACTATAAATATTACTGATTCAATTAATTACGGACTCACAGGAGAGAGAGGTGTTGAAGATGCACTAGTTGAATTTTCCTGTAATTTGGGTGTTGCAACATGTACTTTAGGAACTACACAAATTATAGATAATCAAACATTTTTATCTTTTAGATTACCTGAAAATTGTCTTCCCGGAGAATTAAAAATTTCCAAGTTTGGACACCAAACTATAGAGACTACAGTTGATTCCAATGGAGGAGATTTTGGTGTTGTCGATATGCCTAGTTCAAAAGAGCTTAAAATGAGAATAGGTTGGGTTGATATTGAAAATATATATAATGCATTAGGAATTGGAACTCAAGAAGGTGAGAGTGGTATTATTATTTTTGAACACCAAGAAGAAGAATCGATGACTAGAGTAATTAATTTTGATCATGAAACTACTGATTTTTATGAAGAAGCACCAACAATCGAATTACTTCCAGGAACATATTCAATTCAAGCATTTATGTTTAAAGAAGACGAAGATAATTATGTTGGAGCATCTGAATTTGAAGTATGTGATGGTGGTGCATTAGGTTCAGGAATTGGGGAAGATTGTGAGACATATGAATTACCTAGATTTAATTTAACTACATGGATTACAGGACAATATGTGTTAGACGAGTTTGTAATTACAACTCAAGATTTACTTGAAAACGATTACTTGGCAATTCCAATGCTCAGATCTAGAATGCCACAATCATATGAAGAACTTGAAGCTGCATCTGAGTATAGTGATAGAATTGAAGAGCTCAGTGAACTTAGAGAAGCATTTTTTTGTACTCAACAAGATATTAATGAGAGAAGTTGTAACTAAGCTAATTGAGAAAACTATTTATACAAGAAATACATTCTTATTGTTATGAAAGTTATGACTTGTAAACAATTAGGTGGTGCATGTGAAAAAGAATTTAGAGCAAATTCTTTTGAGGAATTAAGTATCTTAGTACAACAGCACGGAATGGAGATGTTTCAAAAGCAAGATGAAGACCATATGGAAGCTATGATGAAAATCCAAGCTTTAATGCAAAAACCTCAAGAAATGCAAGTTTGGATGGATGAAAAAAGAGCATTATTTGAATCTCTTCCTGATGTAGAATAAATTAGTTCTAAAAAAATTTATTTGCAAAGTTAAGAAGTTATCTTAACTTTGGCTCCAATAAAATTGATGCCAAAACTACTAACGTAGTTTTTGCATTAATGCTCTTTTTTCAAATATTAATAAGAGCTCTTTTTGTTCTTCGAATTCTTCTTGTGTTGAAATATCTTTAATAAATACGAATTCTACTGATTCTATTACTGATTCTAGGTATGCAATGTCATTACTTGTAGCAATAATTGACACAACCCCAAATTTCATTATTGAATCGTGTAAAATTTGTTCTTTAATATCATCAGATATTGTTGAGAGATTAACTACAATTCCTTTTGCTTCATCTTCTAGAGTTACTTTGAAAAAGTCTTCTGCTGAATTGATAAGCGTATGAGCATCTTCATGATATCCTGAACTTCTAGGTAAGATATAATTGAGACTTTTATTTGCCACTTCTTCTTCACTTGCAACTACAATATATGATGAGGTAGGATCTGAGAGTTCATGAATTGAAGAACTATCGATAATATGTCCATGTGAAGTTGTAATTGTAGTTGGTGTAAGTACTTTTGTTGCTAAAATTGAATCATATACTGAAATATCAAAACTAGTATTTGGTGTCTCTTCTGGAATTAATTCTTCTTCTAAATTAGCTTCATCTTGCTTTGGTGTCCCTAAAACTGAACCCATATCAAAAGAAGTGCTTGTTTGATTTGATGGTTGCTGAATTCCTTCTTGAACCAATGGACTTTCTTGAGATGGTTGAGACTGTGGTATTGGTGAGGTTTCATTATTTGGTGTTGTGAAAAAATCATCCATAGATGTTGGCATTTGTTCTTCTTGTTTTGATGCGACATCTTCTCTAATTACTTCTTTTGCAACTTCTTCAATTGGAGGATATGTCTCCAGTTCACTAGATGCTTGTTCTCTTGTCTCCTGCATAGAAGCTTGAGTATTTTGCTCATGACTCGCTTGAGGTGTTTCTTGAGGTTGATTCATTTGTTTTTCTTGAGAGAATGCTGATTCAGAAAGAAGTTCAAATGCTGATTTTTTTTGCCCTGATACTCCAGAAGATGAACCAAATGACATCAAAGAACTAGAACCTTTTTTATTCATTGAAGAATTTGGAGATGACATAATTGATTCTGCTAATGATTCAACTTGTTGTTTTGATGAATCTTGTACTTGATTGGAAGTATCTGGTGTTGAGAGATCAATATTTTTGAATTTATCTAAAAGAGCATCTTTTTCTTGCTGTTCTTTATTTAAAATAGAGCTAAATGGTGAAGCTGAAGATTGTTTCTTTTCTTCAAATCCTTCAATTTGAGCCAAAGATCTGTTAAATGTTACTTCTAAAGCTTGTTCTAAATGACCTGGATAAAAGAGAACATCACAATCATAAAATACTCCTAAATATTCAAAAAATGGATGGTAGAGGTTTTGATTTAATACAATTCCATCAAAGAGCCCTTCATTCATTGTTCTTAAAAATTCATCTAAATCTTGACGTGTTTTTATTAAAAGATATTGAGGATTTGCAGCATCTTGTGAATATTGATTTTTTGCTCTAATTAGTGCAATTTTATCATATTCTTTTGATGATGCACTAAGAATAATCCCTTTACTTGAACCAACTTCTAGAGGATACTCATTTGTTCTTGCGTGTAATATTTTTATTGTGCCTTTTGTTGTAATTCCAATTTCTAAAAGTGCATTGTTGATGTGTTTTGTTGCATCATTGATTT
>JAYYJK010000111.1:0-4534 GCA_036146255.1 Nanobdellota archaeon | reverse complement strand
GAATTTAATGAAAAAATTGAAGTATCAAAACTAAGTGAAACTCAAAAAGAAATCTTATTAAAATTTAAACAAAGAAAAGGATTTCTTAGAGAATCAATTACTAAAGTATTTAGTTTTTCTTTAACTCCATTAGGAGTCTTAGTTGTAGATGACTATACTAAACATTACAAAAATTTGGAATTATTAGAAACAGTAGATACTCAAATGCTTAAAACGAAGTCTTGGAAGAATAAAGAATTTAGACATTATGATGTGCAAGTTCCTACTTCTATTCCAGATATTGGTAGAAAGCATCCCATGCTTGAAGCAAATGAAATATTATCAAAAGTATTTCTAGAGATGGGTTTTAAAGAGATGAGTGGACCTTTAGTTGAGAGTGCATTTTGGAATATGGATACAATGTGGATTCCTCAAGACCATCCTGCAAGAGATGAGCAGGACACATTTTACTTGGAAGAAGAATGTGATATCCCACAAGAGTATTTAGATAAGGTAAAAGTAATGCATGAAGAAGGAATTAAGAAATCCCATACTCCTGCTGGAGAGTTCTCTAAAGAAATCTCAAGAAAACAATTACTTAGAACTCATTCAACATCAACTTCATTTAGAACATTATATGAATTATCTAAACAACATAAAGCTGGTGAAGATATTAATGGGAAGTATTTTTATTTAGCAAATGTATTTAGAAATGAAGCAATTGATGCAACTCATTTAGCTGAATTTTATCAAGGAGAAGGATTTATTATTGGAGATGATTTGTCTCTTGCCGATTTAATGGGTTTTATTAGAGCATATTTATCTAAACTAGGATTTGAAAATATTACATTTAAACCTACATTTAATCCTTACACAGAACCATCAATGGAGGCGCATTATTATGATCCTGAAATTGGGAAATCTTATGCTCTTATTAATTCAGGTATCTTTAGATCTGAGACACTTAAACCTTTAGGTCTTGAAAATAAAAGAATTATTGCTTGGGGATTTGGTGCATCTCGTCTTGCTGCAAAACTTGCTAATAAAGAATCCATGAGAGACATTACTGGTGCAACTTGTGACTTGGAGTGGCTTAAGTCAAGGGAGCAGATGCAAAGAACAATTGGAGGGAAGAAATAAAATGGTACTCTCAGATATTAATTCTTGGATGCATACTAGTCAAGTATTATTAAAAACAATGCTTGAAAATATGGGAAAATATAGAATTGCAAAATCCTTAAATTCAGAAGTAATTAATCAAGAGTTTGAAGTTATTTTAGAAAGGTACCAAGATTTAGGGAAAACTCAATTAACTAAGACAAATAACCAAACTATATTAAATGGCGTTGAAGCCTTTAAAAATATTGGATTGATACTTTCAAGAAATATGAAAAAAGAATACACTCCAAAAGAAATTGAAAAACTATTAAAAACCATAAAACAATATATTGATTTTATTTTAAATATTGAATTAGAGGCACCAAAAACACAGAAAAGAAATAAAGGCTGGTTTTCATGGTTCTCATTTGGAGGTAGGAATTAAAATGGTATATGTATATAGTAAAAAAACACAATTAGATAAATATCTAAAAGAAGAATTAACAACAGAAGAAGTTAAAGAAACTCTTATGGATCTGGGTATGGATCTTAAAGGAGAGAAAAAATTAGAAGATAATGAAGTAGAACTTAAAATTGAAATTACAGCTGAGAAGATGGATATGATTTCAACTTGTGGAATTGCTAGAGCAATTAA
Source organism: Nanobdellota archaeon (assembly GCA_036146255.1). Classification (GTDB taxonomy): domain Archaea; phylum Nanobdellota; class Nanobdellia; order Woesearchaeales; family UBA583; genus UBA583. The sequence goes on along the minus strand of JAYYJK010000111.1, from coordinate 2,802 downwards.
TTACCATAGAGGATATCTAAAAGAACTTCCAAATTATGAATTAAAAAAAGGAAATTTAGAAGTTCATGTAAAAGAGAGTGCAAATAAAGTTAGACCAAAAACTGTTGCAGCAATTTTAAGAAATGCTCCTATGAGTCAAGAACTTTTAGATGAATTAATTGAAATTCAAGAAAAAATTCATGATTCATTTGGACGTCATAGAAAAAAAGCAGCAATTGGTATTTACCCAATGGATTCTATTTCATTTCCAATTTCATTTCTAGCTGAAAAACCTGATAATATTTCATTTCATCCACTAGAAGCTGAAGGTATTATGAATGCAACTGAAATTTTAGAACATCATGAAACTGGGAAAAAATTTTCTCATCTACTTGATGGGAAAGAAGTTTTTCCAATATTTAAAGATGCAAAAGGAGAAATTCTCTCCATGCCTCCAATTATTAATTCACATAAAACAGGTCGTGTTGAAACACATCACAGAGACTTATTTGTTGAAGTTTCTGGACATAATTTAAATCACCTTGACAATATTTTAAAAGTTTTAATTACTACATGTATTGAGCTTGGATGTGAGGCTGAGAGTTTAAAAGTTCATTACCCTGATAAATCAATATATGAGTTATCTCTGGATTCAACTACAGATACTATTTCTTTAGATTATGTTAATTCTCTCATTGGAATTGATGTTTTAGAAGATGATGTTAAATCATTACTTCCAAAAGTTCAATATGGATGTAAAGCGATTAAAGATGGAGAAATTATAGTGGAAGTTCCAGCATATAAATCAGATGTTTTCTCCGACTCAGATATTGCAGATGATATTGCAAGAGCATATGGATATAACAATATAATTCCTAAAATTCCTTCAGTAGATTCAATTGGAGAAGAGCTACATGAAACAGTATTTAGAAATAATATTCGAGAACAATTAGTCTCACTTGGATTTTTAGAACTCTACACGTACATGCTTACTTCAACTAACCAACAATATGATTTAATGAATATTAAAGCACATAACCATGTAAAAATTATAGACTCAGCTGAAGAGGGAATTAATATGACTAGAACTTGGATATTGCCAGAAAATTTAAAATCTCTTACAATTAATAGAAAAAATAAATATCCTCAAAAAGTGTTTGAGTGTGGATTTACAATTCAAAAAGATTTAGAAAAAGATACTAAAGCTAGAAATGAATTACATTTATCTGTATCAATTGCAGGCCCAGATTCTAATTTTACTAAAATTAAAGAAGTATTAGATACATTATCACTATTAAATTCCTGGAATTTAGAATTGAAAGAATCAACACATCCATCATTTATTGAAGGTAGGCAGGCGCAACTAATCTCCGGGGGACAAGAGATTGGGTTTATTGGAGAGCTGCATCCTAGAGTTCTTGAGAACAATAATTTAATCGTACCAATTAGTTCAATTGAGTTAAATTTAGATAAATTTTATCATTAACTTTTTAGAAAAATAACAAGAAATATAAACTAGAGAATATATAATAGTCTATGTTTGGTATTTTTAAAAAGAAACATCTCTCAAATCATAAAAAATATTATCTCAATAAACAGAGATCTATTTATATCAGAGTATTAGATCATGGAGACTATTTTGAGTGGGAAAAATTATTAGAGTATAGCTTTAAAAAATTACCTGCCCCAGTTTTAGTTAGTAGAAAAAAAGATAGAGACCTATTTTACAATGAGAATTTTATTTCTGTAGGTATATTTATTGAAGATAAATTATCTATGACTATGAGTTTACTAAAAACTAATCTCGATGCTATAAATAAGAAAGTTGTTGAAGATTACTATTTAGATACACACAATGACCCATCATTTCCAAGATTACTCGATAGTCTTGATAGAAGTTTTGATGAATTCTTTGAATTAACACGATTTGGGTCTTTAAAAAATATTAGTGGAAGATATATCATAAAACTAATTAATTTTTTATCATTTCAAGCTAAAATTCATTCTAAAAAACAAAAAAGTATGTTATTTTCAATTACTACTCAAGAACATGCTAATAAATACTTAAAACTTTTTCCTGAAGGAATTAGTAATAAATATTCCAACCTTCATTTCACATCAATTGCCAATATTGATATCACAGTTACTATTTTTGATACTTATAAGCAATCAAATTACGGAAATGAATTTTTTGAAATGGAAAAAGAAGATAAACAAAGAGTTGCATAGTAATAGCTAAGGTAAGTATAATGGATGAGAGAAATAAAGCATTAGATGAATTTGAATATATGATCAAAGATGCAATTGAAGAGTTATCTAATGAGAAAGTATCACTGGATGAGAAAATAAGAACCTGTGTTAAGATACATAATTATTATTATAGTGAAACTCAAGGAAATCAAAAATTACTCTCAGATGCATATAATTCTTATTGTAGAGTGTATCTTTCTTCTAGTTTAAATACAATAGAATCTCCATCCCTTGAAAGTTTAGGAATTACGTATAAAAGAGAGAAGAAAGAAGATTATGTGTTTTTAGCTTGAGATTCTTTTTTAGTTTTTTTAGTGTTTTTTTTGGCTTCTTGTGATTTTTGTAATGTGAAAGAGTGATGAAGAGGAGTTCTAATTGTTACATTTTTGAATGCTTTTACATCTTTATCAATTACTTCTTGTAAAATTCCTATTTGTTTGAAATAATTATCATTTGAAAATTTAGGTGGTGATATTTTTCCAGGTTGTGCTTTAAACCACGATAATTGGGCATGAATATAGTTTCTTTTAAGAGGCTCTTCTTGTTTTTCATTCCACTCTTTAATGAGCTTAT
>JAYYJK010000110.1:0-6452 GCA_036146255.1 Nanobdellota archaeon | reverse complement strand
AAAATTGATTTTAAATCCATAGTATCTAAGAGTTGAGAGTTAAGAAAATTTATAAACATTTTTCACTCAAAAAATGTATGATACTTAAAGAATTTAAGGATAAATACCTTACAAAAAATGTAATGGTCTCAATTTATTTTGTATTCTTCATTGCACTAAATATCTTCGATTTCTTAGGACTTTTAAGTCAAGATTTAGATTTTTTTAAGAAAATACTTTCATGGGCATTAATTTGCATATTATTTTACCAGATCAGTTTAACAAAGATTTTCATAGGTGAAAAATTAAAAAAATATGATTTTTTTTATATCTTAGGCTTTCTTATTCTAATTATTCCAAAAACACTCAAACACTATTTTAATACTGTTTTTTTAGATCAGTTCATTATTTTCTCAACCATAATTAGATACATAGAACTACTTCTTGATTCATATTTGAACTTTGTTCCATCATTTTTTTTGGGAATTCTCATACTCCTACTAACTAATTTCACTCTTTTAAGTAATCATAGAGTAAAAGAGCAAAGTTTTGTTGGGAGCCTACATCTTCAATCTACATTTGGACATAGAATCACAACCCATATCACATTAACGTTATTAGTATTCTTCTTTGCCTTTGTAATTGCTCCATTTTTCTTAGAATGGTTTGCTCTAAGTGTTGATGCACTTATACTAATTATTGGACTTATGTATTATCTAAGCATATTCATCCATAAATTTCGAGAAGGAGGGAAAGTTTCTAATTTCTTAAGTCTAGTTTCAAATACAGGTTCACAGTTTTTCAAAGATTTAATTCAAACATTTTCACATAAAAAAACATTTTTCATAGGAGTTAGTTTTCTTCTAGCTCTTCACCTCCTAGTTGACATCGGAATTTACATGATTCCATATCTACTTGGAACATCATCACCTCTTTATTTTGATTCTCTAGAAGTTGGAGATGAAAAAACACATGTCCCAATTTTTAACATATTTAATTTTGAAAATTCTAGAATTTTCGCAGAAGTATCTGCAATAACTTCTCCAGAAAATAATTCTCCAGCACTCATTAAAATCATTCAATTTATATTTATCATCTGTCTTTATTTAAGCTCATATATTTTTATAATGCTTCTACTACTATTTCCATTTTATTACATCTATAAAAGAATAAATAATGAGCTTGTACATATACCAAATAAGATGATTATCTTTATTATTTCAATGAGTCTTTTTGCAATTCTTTCACAAGATATATTTATGAGTACAATTTCCATGCCTATTTTAATTGGACCTACCCAAGTAGATAGTGTAGTAGGAGTAGACATATATACCTCCTCGATTTTTAAAGAAGGACAAAGCTTAAGCTCAGTTGATTTTTCTGAAACAATATCACTACTTATATTTTTTATTTTACTCTTCGTATTATTTGTTATAATTAAATTTCAAAAATACAAGAAAATATTCTCAACAATAACATACTGTATTTTTCTTCTCTTTTTTATTGCATATACACTCACATTTTATTATGCATCAAATAATCAAGTAATGGAAAATCTCCTTAGTGAAAAAACAAGTTCTTATGAAAGGTTTATAGATCTCGAAAAAGAGATTACTCCAGAGCTAGGATATCAAAAGATTAAAACAATTACTTTTGAGAGTAAAATCAAAATTGATGGATTTGCTTATAATTTAGGTGAAGAGACTCTATTTTATGGAACTTATACTATGGATGAAGATACAGAAAAAAAAATTAAAGAAAACAATAATGTCGCAATCTCAACAATTGATAAAAAAATAATCATATCACTTGAAACAATCAGATATAATGATGAAAACATAGAAGATAGGATCCTTGAAAAACTCATAATAAATAACAATACTGTTCAAGAAACATTTATTCAATTCATTCTCTATATTGCCTTTTTCTTCTCAACAATATTTTATGTTGTAGGAATAAGCATATTCTCATATCACTACATTAAAACACTCTTAAGACGAGAATTAAATTAATTAGATTAGTTCTTTTTTGAATGTAATTGGTACAAAAAAATTAAACCTACAACCATAAAAAGTAATGAAAGTACTTGTCCCATACCTAGTGGACCAACCCAAACTTCAGGTTCTCTAGTAAAATTAACTAAAAATCTCAAACCATTATAGAGTATTAAAAACCATGCTGTAAGAACTCCAGGTTTAAGTGATTTAAATGCATATAAAAAAAGCAATACCTCAAAGATAAAAAAGTTTTTTGCACTCTCATACAATTGAGATGGATGTCTTAACTGATCATCAACTAATGGAAAAGTTACCCCAAAAGACGATGATGTAACTCTACCTACTAATTCTTGATTAATATAATTGGTAATTCTACCAAAAGCCATCACCAAAGTTAAAGGAATCACCAAAACATCTAATAATTTTAAAACAGGTACTCTGTAATGTCTACAGGTATAAATAATTGCTAAAGCACCACCAAAAATTCCTCCATGAATAGACATTCCTCCTTGATCTACACGAATAATTGCTAGAGGATTTGCTAAAAAATAATCTAAATTATAAAATAGTATATGTCCTAATCTTCCACCAAGAAGTCCAAATAACATCCCATAAAACAAAATATTTTCCAGTGTTTCTTTTTTTGCTCCAATAAAATTACTCTGAGTTCTAACAAACCAATAAGTAAATAAAAAACCAAGAGCATAAACTAATCCATACCAGTAAATATCAATTGGTCCAATACTAAGAGCAATAGGGTTTATCATAGTTAATTATATTGAATTGGATTCTCATCATAATACTTTTCAAGTTGTTGCTTTAAAGTAGCATCCTTTGAAAAAGTCATTTCCCTAAACTCATAAGAAGGATAATTTTTTTGAGATTCTTCATGAAGTGATTTTGTTTGTTTAACTAAATCAAGAGAAAAAGGGTTTTCTACTACAAAAAAATCAATATAAGCATTAATGAATTCCTCCCTTACTTTTTCATCTGGGAACCTTGTAGTAATTGTAATTTTTAAAAGCTCTTTTAATGTGTATAAAATCATCTCTTCAGGTAAAATAGAATACTCTACAGTAATTGGTTCTGAAAATGATTTAAATTGTTCTGCCCTTACAATAAAAATATCTAAAGTCTCAGGTAAGACATAACCTAAAGTTTCTTCAAAGAATGATTTATGAGTTTCTAATTCTGGAAGAAGAGGGAGAAATCTATCTTTATCAGAGAGAAGAGATGCAAAATTTTTAATTTGCTCCATTTCATTAAATGTAGGATTTAAAATTTGGTTATATTCATAAGAATATTTTGGATTAAGTTTCATAAAAAATAGTGGACTTAGTTATTTATAAGAGTTGAGTTTAATTTGAAGAGGTTTTTGAAAACTCTCAACACTAGAATAATAAGCATAAACATTTTGAAGAGTTGATTGAAAAGACCACCCACAAACTTTTTCTTTTGGTAGCGAAATTAAGTCTTCTGGAAATGTTTTAGTGTCAAAAATAACTGAATTTAGAACAATATTATTTTTTTTAACTTTTTCAACAATAGTAACACCATCATCTAAAATATATAAAGTATCATGTAAAAATTCTAAAATAATACCATCATAAATCCCTAAAAGTTTTAATGAAAAATGAATTTTAATCTCGTCATTTTCCTTAATAAATAACGTAATAATTTCTGAAGATATGGATCTTTTTGTTAAGTCCTTTTGTAGAATGTAAGTAAAATAAATACATGGTGCCAAAAAAGGAATTTTTTTAGTTTTAGAAAGATTTTCTAAAAAAGTATGAGAATAAGAATTCATAACCTCCTCTTTAGAATGCAGAGAATAAAAAACATAATCATTATTTAGTTCAGAAATAAAATTTGAAAGAATTCTTTTTAACACATCTAAATGTTCCATAACATTACATCTACAAGTGAGTTTAAATATATTTCTTAGAATAAACAAACGTCAAGACTGAGGTTTGTTCTCAAAAATTCTATTACATAGAATTATTGGTACCAAAGAAACTAAAGTTCAAATCCATCTAAAAAGAATTTATTGACAGAATTATAAAGGACGTCAAGACTGGGATTTGAACCCAGAATTCCATAAGGAACAAGATTTCCAGTCTTGCGCAATACCGGATTATGCGATCTTGACGTGAGCGTAATTTGTAGTAATTATCTTACTATAATAATAAAACTTAATTCACCTTTAAAAATATTGTGTATGATCAGATGTTATTACTTATCAGAAAATATTTAAATAAAATAAAAATCAGTATTATAATGACAACAGCATATAGAAATACAGACTCTTCAATTACACTTAAGTTAACTCCAAAGTCATATCAAATTTTAAAAGAAGAACCTGCCGAATTTATTACTGAAAAAAATAAAGGATTAGTAAAAAAAATATTGGATAATGGAGGAACTATCGATATGCAAGAATATAATCGAGAAATCTCAGATCTATTTCAAGATGTTGAGAGTAAATGCCACCAATATCTCCAAAATATAGAGTCTAATAAATATCCGCAAAGCAATCTAGCCAGAAGTTTAGGGGAATTAGGATTTGCAGTAAGTGAATGTTACCAACTAACAAAAGAAGTTATCTCAGAAATAATTCTAGGAACAAAAGGAAACAAATAACAACTAAGTAATCTTATAAATAAAGAAGCAGTTATTTATTATATAAAATAAAAATGTTAGTCTATGCTTTGGCATGGACTTCATTTTCTACAAAATAAAAAATGCTACACGTAATGGGAATTGGTTATAAAAAAGAACATTTAAGTCTAGAAATGATAAATGTTCTAAAAGAAGCAGACGAAGTATTCTTAGAATACTATACATCATTTTATGGTTCATCATTTGAAGAACTAGAAGAATTAGTTGGTAAAAAAATTACTATTTGTGATAGAGAAATCATTGAAAGTAAAGTAGAAGAAGTAATTCTAAAACCCGCAAAAGAAAAATCAATTGTGTTAATGGTAATTGGTGATCCTCTTGTTGCAACAACTCACACAGATCTATTACTTAGAGCAGAAGATTTAGAAGTAGAAGCACAAGTATACCACAATGTATCAATTGCAAATTTTATTGCAAGAACTGGACTTCAATTCTACAAATTTGGAAAAATCACTTCAATTCCATTCTTCTCAGAAAAATTCATGCCAAGAACACCTTATATGGTATATCTAGATAATCACAAAATGGGAGCACATTCATTATTTCTACTTGATTTAAACCCGTCAAATGACATTGCAAATAAGGGCCATGATAAATATTTATCTGCTGGAAAATCCCTTCAATTCTTACTTGATGTTCCTAAATTAATGCTAGAAAATGAAGAAATCGAAGAAAAAGACACTCTTGCATTAGATGAAGAAGATAGAGCAATTATTTGTTCAAGACTAGGACACAAAGATGAAAAAATAGTATATGGATCAATGAAAGATTTAATTACATTTGATTCAGAACACATGCTAAAAGAACCACTTTGCCTAATTATCCCAGGAGATCTCCACGAAATGGAGGAGAACTACCTATCTCAATTTCAAATATCTAAATTTAAGTCATACGAAGAGTAGTTCTCATCCGACCAAAAACGAGACTCGTTTTTGAGTATGTAAGAAAATTATTTATCACAGTTTCAGATTTCAAAATTTAAATCTTACGAAGAATAAATAATTATTTTTTTATTAATTTAACAATAAAATAAACAAATGCAGTAAAAAAACCTAAAAATACTGCAAAAATAGACCAAATAAGTTTCTTAATTATATTTTTTTCTCTAATCCATACATCTGCAATAACCCAGAGTCCCGAAATTACCCAAAATATCCAAAGTAGAATAAAATAGTTCATTTTTTAGTATAAGAAGAAACAATAGCAATAATTTGTTTAATCGTTACACTATTTTCTCTAACATTAGAAATAAGCCTAATTAAATCCTCTACATTACGTGGATAAAGTTTAGAAATAACCTTCAATCTTTCTGAAATCTTCATACACTCACCTGCTGAAGGATAGCTATCCTTGAATAATAACCCTTTCTTTATAATTCTTGTTGATTCTTTTTTTTTTGCTTCATCTTGAAGAATTTTTAAATACGCAACAAGATCTAATGCTATTCTCTCATAAGAGATAGCATTAAGCACAGTTCCCTGATCTTCTTTTTCAGGAAATTGATTTCTCCATTCCGTCTCATAAAGTCTCTCTTCTTGATATGATGTTAAACCCATTTTTATTTAATCTCCAAATATGATTTTTGCCTCATATAAAGCACCCTACATGGAACCTTCCATAAAAGTTGTCTAAGTTCTTTATCATTTGTAGCAACTAAAATACCTTTACTTGAATTTTCTAAAATTTGATCATCTATATAGTTTTGTTCTGACTCAATAATTTTAAAATTATATCTTCTAAACATTGTGGTAATTAAAGGTAGAAATTTTTTATTCTTATCTCCTTTTCTCTCAATAT
>JAYYJK010000109.1:0-5670 GCA_036146255.1 Nanobdellota archaeon | reverse complement strand
CCACCAGTTGTATCTGCTCTTGCATATGTTAAGTGAGCAAAGTCTCCTCTAATAGTTCCTGGAGCTGCTGAAGCTGGTTCTGTAGCACCAACCATTTTTCTAACAAGAGCAATTGCTGAAGCTCCTTCCCAAACCATAGCAACAACTGGTCCTGATACAATCATATCTTCAAGTCCTGGATAAAATGGTTTATCAACTAAATCTGAATAGTGTTTTTTTGCAAAATCTCTATCTACGTGAATTAATTTTAAAGCACATAACTTTAAACCTACTTTCTCAAATCTTGAAATAACTTCTCCAATGATACCTCTTTGAATAGTATCTGGCTTTAGCATAACGAATGTTCTTTCTACTGTCATGATAGAAATAATAAAGTAAAATTTGTTTATAAAATTGATTATTTATCAAACAATACAAATACTCCCCATACCCTCTCTCTTCTATCTCAACAAAAGTAACAAATTCTTCCGGAACAATAACTTAAATCAATAAGGTTTGTAAATGTTGTAACCTTTATATCCAAATCATCAGTAACTTCATTAATTAAATTGTTATTGATAATAATTTGTTTTGAGAGATTACTCTATATAGTACATGCACTAAAAAGTAATAATACTAAAACAATAAGAAATAATAATTTTTTATAAGAATATCAAAACAATTAACCCCAACATATTTATAAATAGAGATAAACTATTATATCTAGATATCACCAATTAGATATTCTTAAATTACGCAAGATTACAGTTATGTATCTTATTCTACAAACATAAAAATGAATTATATAGATTTACAAGAAATTGGAAAAGAACATGTAGGATCTAAATTAAATTTTAGAGGAACAGTTGAAGTTATTAAACAAACAGGAGGGCCAACTCTTATGAAAATTGAAGATGGTACTTCACAATTTACCTTAAAAGCATTTGTAAAGCCAGGTGTAAGAGCATTTCCTGAAATCGAAGTTGGACACAGTGTTAAAGTATATGCCCAAATTAATGAAAGACAAGGTTCAATTGAAGGGGAAGTAATTTCAATGAATCAATTAAGTTCAGATGAAACAAAAGAGTTTGAAGAACATGTAGAAAAATTAAAGCTAGAAAGGGCAAAGCCTCTAAGAACTACTTTTTCAATTGAATCACCTAGACTTGAATCAATGAAAGAGAGATTCGTAAAAGTTGCAACAATCATTAGAGCAGCAGTAATGGAAGGAAGACCTATCATTTTGAGACATGATGCTGATTGTGACGGATACTCAGCTTCAAATATGATGGAAAATGCAATTTTAGGTTTAATGGATAGAGTAACAGGAGGAGATTTAAATGCGCAATATCAACTCTATAAAAGAGCTCCATCAAAAGCACCATTTTATGAATATGAAGATGCTCTAAAAGACATGGCTTTTTGGCTTAGAGATAAAGTAAAAAATGGAGCAAAATCACCTCTTGTAATTATTACAGATAATGGGTCAACTGAAGAAGACATTTTAGGATATAAACAAGTAGGGTTATATGGATGTCCAATTGTAACAATTGACCACCACTACCCTGGTGAAAAGGATGAAAAAGGAATGGTTGCAGTAGACTATTTTGTTGATGGACATATTAATCCTTACTTAGAAGGACATGATTCAAATATTTGTTCAGGAATGCTTGGATATGAACTTGCAAGATTTATCGATGAGAACGTTGAAAACTCAATCATGGTTCCTGCTATGGCAAGTATTTTAGATCATGTTGATGGACCTGAAAAAGATGAATATATCAAACTTGCAAATGAAGCGGGATATACAACTGATTACATGACAAAAGTAGGAGAATTAATTTATCTACAATCACATTACATTAAATTTGGAGAGTATAGAGAATTTGTACAAGATTTAATGACACCAGGAAATATTCAAGAATCAATTGTTGAGATGCTCTACCCTGAAGTTGAAAAACTCTACGCGAAAACTAAAAAAATTGGAAAAGCATTTGCTAAAGTTAATGATTATGGTAAATTCTATGTTGTAGAATTTGATGGAGAAAAAGGAACATCTCGTGGACAATTTCCAGCTGTTGGTAAATCAACAAACTTAATCCACTCAATGTTTGAAGAAGAACTTGACAAGCCTGTAATTACTATGACTAGTGGTTCAACATTTTTAACAATTAGAGTAAGTGATGACATTACTGGATTCTCAGTTCCTGCATTTTGTACTGAGTGGATTGACACAAAAATTCCACAAACAGGTGCAGAAGGTGGAGGACACGAACATGCAGGTTCAATTAAATTCGTAGAATACGCAAGAGACGATGTAATTAATTTGTTTAAAGAATACCTACATCATATCAACGATAATCAGTAAACGAAGTTAATTGTGTTCATCAATTTATAATTGATGTTAATCAATAAAAAATATTTTTTTAATACTAAAATTTTCTACTATTATAAATCACTCTACTTTCTCAGAATCAAAAACTTTTGAAATAAGGTTACGTTTATCTTTAGAAGGTGTTGGAAATCTGGCATACCTTTGAATGCTACCCCCTTTTTGTTTAATTAAAAAATCATTTATTTTTGTTGCTAAATCATCTAAAGGAGAACCCATACTAGAAAAAAGTGCCTCCACAATAGTTGGTAACTCTTGTCTTAAATTCTGATATTGTGAGTGAAAAGTATTCCCTAAGTAAGATAAAGGATACGAATATGGACTTTGAGACGTAATTATTTTAGAAAGTACAATACCATTTTCTAAAAAAATAAATCTGTTCATGAAAGAATCTTCTTCACTTCCATTTAATGTGTTAATTACAAAACTCTCATACGTAACTCCAAAATTTTTTAATGTGTGTTTTTTAGAAAAGGAACTATGATAGAGGTTTAATCTTGAAAAGTCATCATCATCTGAACAAACATAAATATTTAGTGCATTAGTTTTTTCAAAAATAGTAAATTGTGGTTTTGAATTTGGATTATTAAAATAATATGTAAAAGGTTGTCTTTGCTTATCCATTAAGAATTAAAATAAAGAAAATAGAGTTTAAAAACTTTTCTTTTGTTATTACTTTACAGTTATAGATATTTGCCAATACATTAAAAAATAAAAATATAATAATATTATTATGACATATCAATATATCTTCAGTATTGGACAAGAAACTGAAAAAGAATTAAAAGAAGACATTCAAAGACTAGAAGAGTTCCTTGAAAAAAATAAATTTCTTAAGTTTAAAAGTACGACATTACAAGGTAAAATAGAGTCCAAACCAATTAAGTTAACAAGTGGTTTTATCAATGGTAATAAATCTGCTGTATATATTACTGAAGAAGGATATAGTAGCCAATTTGCATCATATGAACATAGAAGAGTATGTATTGTTCAAACTTCAGATAAAAAACTCTGGGATAAAATTTGTAATGCAACAAAAACTACACTTAAAGATGAGAGGTCACAAAAATATTTTCTCAAAAAAACATCTCATTTCTATGATAAAAATTAAAGAGAAAGTATTACCTAATCATTAATTAAGTAACTAAATTGTTGATATTGTTCATTTTGACAATTTACAGTACTTACATAAGTAGGTATTGATTTTTTTATAATAAATTCTTTTCCAATTATTGATAAAGTATGAGCTGCTAATGAAAAATCTCCAAACAAACTTAATTGCATAGAAGCATTATATCTATAACCTATTTCATTTCCTCTAGACTTTTCTCCTAAATAAGATTCTGGATCAAATACAAATCCTAAATTTGGAAATTCAAACCTATATCTATTATCAACATTAGGATCAATAAATGAAAAAACGTCCATAACCTTGGTTTTATAATAATCTTCTACTTGTTTTTCTGATCTTACTAATTCAAAGAGGTCACTCTCTAGTAAAAAAGTTACAAGGTCATTTTTGTTTTTTAAATTCATATAAAAAAATAAATCATTATAAATCCCAAAGCGTCTAATTAGTTCATCTTTCTTTGATATCGAGATATCCTCAATCCATTTTTCAAAAAGTTTCATATTATTTTCCAAAGAGTATCATTAAAAAAATGTATGAATAAATTGGAAAACAATTTATTCCTCAAATAACTCCATTAAGTCTTCCCACTCTAATTTCTTAATATATCCTTTATCTTCTACAACTAAATTCTCAAATAGATTTCCTTTTCTCTCCTGTAATTTAAGAATTTTCTCTTCAATTGAGTTTTTTGTAATAAATTTATAGATATTAACTTTTTTCTTCTGACCAATACGATGTGCCCTATCAATTGCTTGTTGTTCTGCCATTGGGTTCCACCATGGATCATATAAGAACACTGATGAAGCAGCTGTTAAATTAAGTCCAACTCCTCCTGCTTTTAATGAAATTAAAAATACCTTAACTGAATCATCTTCATTAAATTGATCAACAAGTTCTTGTCTATTTTTAGTTGAACCATCAAGTCTAATAAATTTAATTTTCTTCTCATCTAAATCTTTCTCAAAAATATCAAGCATTGATGTGAACTGTGAGAAAATAAGTGCTTTTTCTCCACCTTCAACTACTTCTTCTAATAACTCTAAAAATTGTTCATGTTTTCCTGATATTCCTAACTCTCCTTTAAATGAATCATCAATTAAAAGCGGATGGTTACAAATTTGTCTTAACTTAAGTAAAGCAGAGAGAATTTGAATTCTTGATTTTTCAAATCCTTGTTTCTCAACTAATTCCATAGCTTCTTGTTTTACTCTTAAAAGAACTTCATTGTAAATTGCAACCTGTTTATTTGTCATCTCATTGAATACAACTTGTTCTTGTTTATCAGGTAATTCTTTAAGAACTTCTTTTTTAACTCTTCTTAAAATAAATGGTCTAATTTTTGCTTGTAAAATCTCTAGTGAAATCATATTGTTTCTCTCAATTTTTGCAATAAAATCTTTTCTAAAATCAAGCTTTGAGCCAAGGTATCCAGGCATAATTAAATCAAATGTACCATAAAGCTCTTCTAAATTATTTTCAAGAGGAGTTCCTGTAAGTAAAATTCTATGATTTGCCTTAACTACTCTTACAGCTTTTGCACTGAGTGTTTTCATATTTTTAACATAATGAGCTTCATCTAGAACTTTGTAATCAAAAGAAATATCTTCTTCAACGTAGTGGACATAATCTTTTTGTAGCATTGAGTAAGATGTAATAATAACATCATAATCATTTGCTTTAATTGTTTTAATGAGTTTCTCTCTTCTCTCAGATACACCATCAACAAGAAGAACTTTCATATCTGGATAGAACTTTTTAATTTCACTCTCCCAGTTATAAACTAGTGTTTTAGGACACACAACCAGGTGTAAATTTCCTGGATTCATTGCAAGAACAGTTAATGCCTGAAGTGTTTTTCCAAGTCCCATCTCATCAGCTAAAATACCACCAAAACCATATTTTTTTAAGAAATTCATCCAAAAAACTCCTTCTTTTTGATAATCTCTTAAAATAACACCATTACTTGTTGGAATCTCAATTTCTTCAACAGGTTTTTTCTCTTTCATCTCCTGAATTAAATTTCTATATTCTTCATTAGAAGTAACATCAGCTTCATTAAAATCTCTTAAAAATTCATCTAATTCCAATGCAGCTTCACTCTCTGCTTTGTATTTACCCTCATTTCGTTTAAATTCATATCTATTTAAAAATTCAATCCATTTGTTAA
>JAYYJK010000108.1:0-2663 GCA_036146255.1 Nanobdellota archaeon | reverse complement strand
TAAGAGCACTCTCTATTGCTTCTCTGGAGTATTGATTTTTGTATTTTTGTACATATTCTTTTGTTTTATGATATGCTTCTTTAGATGATGAAATTTGGCTTCTACTTTCTTTTTCTTTTTCTTCGTGGTATTTTTCTTTTTTAGTTTTACTTGTAAATAATTTGGGAGCAAAAATAAATACAATTACAATAAATATTCCAATAATTATCCAATTTGCAAGATCTAATGTTGAACTACTTTCTTCTAGTTCTTCTTTTGGTTTTTCCCTAATTACTTCTTCTATTTCTTCGTTAATTACTATAATTTCTTCTTCATCTTCTTTTTGAAAAATACCATAGGTTCCTAATTCCTCTGTTGTAATTATTACACTTTCTTCTTCGATGGTATATGTTGTAATTGTAGTTTTTTCATTTGTTTGTTCATCAAGTTTGAAAACCTCTATCTCATTTTCGTTACTAGAATTATAAGGAATCTTTAGGGAGATATCTCCACTGAATTCTTCAGGACCGTTTAATGAATATATAGTAGATCCGTTTTCAAGATTATAGTTACTTATGTCTTCTTTATTTAAGTTAATTTGTGATATATCTTCTAGAGTTGTATTTTTAATGCTTAGTTCTACAGAATTAGAATATGATGCAGAGATATTGTATGTCTTAGGATTTACTTTTTCTTCTACTGCTATACAATTTCTAATATCTAATGTTTCACTATATTTTGAAAAATTACCTTTAGTTGCTATAATTTCCATTAGATATGGTTTTTCATCGGGGAATGTTATATTGAATCCAGGCATATATGTATTTTTGAACTCTTTTTCATAAAATGGTTCTCCTAAATCAAATGGCCCATCAAATATTGTAATTTCAAAATTTAACTTCGAAAAGTTTTCGTCATCATCATCTAAAATGTCTTCTCTATCATTCCATTCACTTAAATTATATATTGTGAAGGGAATTTCAAGACCTCTACACCATCCCTCTCTATCTACATAAAATGAGCTTGTAGCAAATGTTAGGGTAGAACAAATAATCATAAATATTAGCACTATGCTTTTTCTCATAGCAAATATTTAGTTCTTTCTTATATAAGTTTTAATTCTTCTATTTTAGTTAAAACATTTGTTTATAAATCATTTTTGTCAAAATTTAGTATGCAATCTCATGTATCTGATGAATCTAATCCTGAAATTCAGGAGTATATTAGGCCAGAAGATAAAATTTATGCTATTGCAACTAATCGTGATGAACTTGATTGGAAAGGTTTTCTTTATAATTTAATTAACAGGGAGGGTTTAAATCCTTGGGATGTTGATTTGAGTGTATTGACGCATACTTATCTTAATGAATTAAAAAAAGTAAATTCAGTTGACTTTGATATTTCTGGAAAATTGCTTACTATTGCTGTTTTTCTATTAAAAACAAAAGCGGAGTATCTAGTGGAGCATGATATTAGGGGTATTGAAGAGAAAATTGAGAGTGTCCAATATAGTGAAGATGATTTTGATATGGGTCTTGACGGGTTAGAAGAACTTGATTCTCAATTAGAAGATCTTACTCAAAAGAAAAAAGAATCTTATCAAATCAAGGTAAGAAATCCTATTGCTAGGAAAAGAAAAGTAAATATTTTTGATTTGATTAAAACATTAGAAAAAACTTTTATTCAAAGTAATACTAGAAGAAAAAACTTTCTAATGAAAAATACTTCAGTAGAATATAAGGGTCCAGAGTATTCCAAAAAAACAAAGGATCTCAAACAAATTATTGAGGAGTTATTTGATGTTATTTCACAAGAATTTTCAAATGATGTGCCTCATGTTCACTTTCATTCTCTTCTTGAAGAAAAAGAACATAAAATGGGGGTTTTAGATAAGTTTATTCCTCTTCTTCATCTTCATAACCAATCAAGAGTTGAAATCAAGCAAGAAAAACATTTCGGTTCAATTACAATACATAAAAGAGATGATTAGTATTTTATTAATATAAAAATAAGAATAAAAAATGGAACTCTATTTTGCTTACAAAATGGAGCTCAAAAATGCATAGCATTTTGCTCGCATTTTTGATTGATACAAAGTAACTATAAAAAATGGAAGAAATAGCATTAACAATTGTAATCCCTCTGGTTGTAGGGCTTATAGTAGGTATTATTGAAGCATACTTTGTCTATGAAGATGAAAATATGACTTCAGGTAAAGATTTTTTAGGAGATATGTGGCATGGGCTGGTTTTTGCAGTTCTGGGTGTACTTGTGGCTACAAATGTACCTTTTTTAATTTCACAAGAATGGTTTCCTGAATTTTTAAATGGAATTTTATTTGTAGATGATATGGGTAGATCTATTGTTATCTCACTTGTAATTACATTATTTATGATGGCAAAGATGGTAACATCTCATGCAATTAAAGGTGTTTCTGGAGATGGTTTCAAAGAGAAATTTTGGCATAAAATTTTAATTTCAGCCTTAGTTGGTTTTGCACCATACTATATTGATTTATTTAGGCCTATGATTGAAGGTTTTGTTGTAGGTACATTTCTAGAGAATTTACCTCTTTAGTGTTTTTTTCTTTTTTATCTTAAAATTTATAAACTTCTTTTTACTATATCTTCTATGGCAAAAGTTATTGCAAGATTTATTATTGAAATTGCAGGAAAACCTGTTGA
>JAYYJK010000107.1:0-2826 GCA_036146255.1 Nanobdellota archaeon | reverse complement strand
ATCATCTGAAAGTATCCACATTATTTCTTATATTTAACTTAATTTTATGATTTAGGTTTTTTATTTTATTTTTACTCTTTTTATTCCTTTCAGTATTTATTTTTGATTAGTATTATTCTTACTTATTGCTTTAATATATTTACATAATTTAGAAATACAGAAATCAATTTTTTTCATGAATATCAACATATTCTTCATCTGAAATATAGTTGAGTTTTTTTGAAATAAGGATTTGTGTTTCAATCTCTCTTAAATTTCTCAGACTAAGTGTCAGAAAGTGATAAAACTCTTTTTCTCTTTTACTAGAACCTTTAGTAATATTATTTAATAATTGTACTAAATCTATTGATTCTTTAAAAAATAAGAGTTCTTTATAGTTTCTAATTTTTTTCATATTTAATATTATAATTTTAATTTTAATTATTTATAGAAAATAAAATTTATTCTTTTGTTATTATTTATCCTAATACTACATTAAGACTTATAAATAAAAACACCTTAAATTTCTTATGGAAATAAAAATAGAAGTTGAGTATAAAGGAGCTTTAATTAAAGGATTTGTTTTAAAAGAAGATAAAGACTATATTACAATTAAACTCTCCTCTGGGTATAACTCAACATTAAAAAAAGTAGATATTAAAGAAATTTCTAGAAAAAACCTTGAAAAAAAAAACAATGCCTCTAAAAAAGCATTGGAAAATAATGATGACTTACCTAAAATTGCAATTTTACATACTGGGGGAACAATTGCTTCGAAAGTAGATTATGAAACAGGAGCAGTAACTTCTAAGTCAACACCAGAAGAATTACTCTCACTTTATCCAGAGATAACTCAATTGGCTTCAGTACACCCTGAAATGATAGGTAACATCTTATCTGGTGACTTAAACATAGCTCATTGGAATATTATGTTAAAAAAAATTGAGGAGATAATTAAAGATGGAAATTTTTCAGGTATTATTATTTCTCATGGAACTGATACATTATCTTATACTGCTCCAGCACTTCAGTATGCAATAAAAAATTTACCAATTCCAATTATTTTAGTTGGTTCTCAAAGATCTTCTGATAGGCCTGGTGCTGATGCATACTTAAACTTGAAAAGATCGGTGGAATTTATAGTCTCACAATCTAAAGAAGACAAACAATACAGAAGAGTAGGTGTTGGAATGTATACTTCTATCTCTGATGATTCAGTAACTATTTTTGATGCCATTAATGTGAAAAAAACACATAGTTCTAGAAGGGATGCATTTAAACAAATAAACTATGCTTCTGTTGCAGAGATATCAAGTTCAGGCACTAAATTTTTAAGAGGTGATTTATTAGAGAATAAACCAAATGGTCCTTGTGAATTTACTTATTTTAATGAAGGAGTAAAAATAGGGATTTTTAAAGCACATCCTTCATTGAGACCTGAAGAGATTTCAATGCTTTCCTATTATGATGCTGTAATCATTGAAGGTACTGGATTTGGTAATCTTCATGTAAATGAAGTTGATGATATTACGCGTTTTGGTCCTAAAAATCTTGAAGCTTTAAAAAAATTACAAGAAACAACAAAAGTAGTAATTACATCTCAAACAGGTTCAGGTGAAACAGCATTAAATGTATATAGTTATGGTGTTAAAATAAGAGATACGGGAGTTTTAGGAAATTTTATGAACTTAATCTCTGAGTCACAATATTCAAGATTAGCTTATTGTCTTTCAAAAAAAGATGAGGGTTTTGACACATTATGGAACTCAAATTTAGAAGGATTTGAATTAGTATCTTTAGATATAGATAAAAGATAATTTACTTTTTAGTAATTTTACAATTATTTGGAATCCATGTAGGTAAATCACTAATATCTGCAGACAACTTTTTTTTAATTTCTCTACCAAGTACTTTATAATTATCTTGTCCAGGAATTAATTTAATATATCTTTGACCACATCTTTTCTTAACACTATTTTCTCCCCCTGAATATAATTCATAATACTTATGAGATATTTCATTATCTTCATCAACAATTTCCTTTTTCTCAATACCTAAACAAATTTCAAGAACTAAATTTTTTAATAGATTTTTATCTCCTCTAACCATAAAAGAACCTTTTGAAATATATTCTCCAGTATTTGCGGTTTTTGAAACTTGATCAGGAAATACCCAAAATGCATCTGCTGTCCCAAATCCTTTCTTCCATTGAGAAGAAAAACAACAAATAATTTGTCCTACTTCTTGAAGTTCTCTTTTATCTAAGTTAACAATTCTCTCTTTAGTCTCGGGGTTGATGGAAACTACATCTTTTAAAATACCAAATGGTGATCCTGGAGCTTCAGTGTGAAAAATAATATCATTTTGAGAAAGATGTTTTTTAAGCAACACTTCATTTGTTCCGGCATCTTTTCCAAATACTAATAATTTATTACTAGATGTGTAAGTATATCTAAACTTTTCAAACCATTGGGTTTTTTTTAAATTTGAAATTTTTTCTTTAGTTTCCTTTTTTTTAAGATACTCTTCTTTATTTTTCTCAAATTCTTCAATTTCCTTAAGGGTTTTCTCAATAATTAAATCTACTCCTGGAAGTTTATTTTTTATTTTTTTTGATTTTAAAAAGTAATTATTAGCATTTTGATGTATATCCTCATTTAAATTCAAAGAAATTTTAACCATAGTAATTTTTGTGTATCTAATTATATAAATATTGTCGTTTTTCATTACTAATATTTATAAAATTCTCATTCTCAGTAATTCTATGTTAACAATATCACAAAAAAGGGCAGTAGAAGAAATAGAAAAACCTCTCATTGTAGTAGCAGGTCCTGGATGTGGTAAAAC
>JAYYJK010000106.1:0-7014 GCA_036146255.1 Nanobdellota archaeon | reverse complement strand
TTAAGAAATTTGAAAAAAATAGTGAAAAATTTTTGATAACATTTGAAAAAAAAGGTAAAGAAATTACTTCTCTTTTCTCTAAAAAAATTAAGGCATCAAATGAAGAAAGTAAACATATAGCAAGAGCATATTACTTTATTATTGAGAGAGAAACAAAAGATTATCATCTTTATAAAAAAAAACTCGACTTTGAAAAAAAAATCAATGAAAAAAAGTATGAAATTGAAAAAGCATATTTTGAATTACATGAGTTATATACTATATTAAAAGATAGCATGCAAGATTGCAGTGATGAAATTAGTAAAGTAGAATTTAATACGCTAAGATTGTCATTGCTTCAAATTAATAAAGAATTTGAAAAAATAAATAATATTATTATAACTGAGTTAAATTCAGAAGTAAATAACTACATCATTGCAGATAACAGCGTAAAAGAGTTACTCTCAAGTATTGTTTCTATGTTATCAATTCAAACCCATATTATTCTTAGTGGTGGAACATTTAAGTATGGTGTCAGTGATTACTCTAAATTAAAAAAATTAGAACCTAAAAACTTACAAACAGGAGATGTAATTCTCTATGACGAATATGAAGCATACAAAAGAGGACTCATTACAAAACAAATAAAATATTTTATCAAATCTACTATTATGCATGCAGCTATGTACTATGGAACTGAAGATGGGAGATATCTAAGCTATGAAGCATCAGGTAGAAATAGAAAAGTATCTTATATTGGAGATTTGACATTAGATAATGGAACAAGACATTTAATTCTTAGATCAAAAAAAAGATTAAGTATTGATGATAAAAAATTAGTAAAAAAACTCTTAGAAGAGAATATCAATAGGAAATTCTCAGTTGTTAAAATGTATGGTATAGCACTTAATTATACTTTAACAAGATTATATAAAACATGGTTCCCTTTTCTCACTACAGGAAAAAATATCTATTTTGGAAAGGGAATTTTTTGTTCTCAAGCAATTGCTGAAATCTATCAAAGTTTAGGAATTAATATATCAAATAATGAAGATTATGGGATGGTTAGTCCTATTGATATATTTAATTCATTTGAATTAGAAATTGTAGGGTATATTGAAGATCCAAGTATTAAGAAGTAATACATGAACATCTTTTATACTTTTTCTTTAAAGCATCATTAACAGAGTCAAAAATTTCTCTTCTCTCTGTAGTAATTTTTTTACCATAAGGACAATCTTGTGAATGAACCATCATTGAAGAATTATTTCCAATATATAGTTTTTCTTCTTTTTGCTTAATATATTTAGTAGTAGTAATATTTGATTTTTTTGTATTGAGTTGATTAAATAATGAAATATTTTCTTTCTCAACTACATGTAATCTTTTAAGAACATGTTCGTGATCTTTTCTTACTCTCTCAAAGGCTGCTTGAATTTTTTTAAATTCTCTTTCTAAGTCATATTGTTTCATAAATGTGTTACTACTTAATAATTTATAAACTTTATTGTCTGTTGTCTCCAACAGTAACAACAAGAAGACTCTCAACTTTTATAAAGCCATAAACGTCTATATTTCTATGGCAGGATTCGATAAAAGTCTTGATGTAGAAGTATTTGGAAAAGAAGCTCAATTTGAAACTAGTAAAATTAGAGTGTCCGTTATGTCTTATAACGAAGGTAGACCTAAATTACAAATTAGTAGAGAAAATCTAAGTAATGATGATGGATCATGGAGATGGTCTAAATTAGGTAGAATGACAAAAGAAGAAGCACAAGAAGTACTTCCAATTTTTGAAGAAGCTCTAAAAGAGATGGAATAAATCTCTTTTTACAATAGTTTTTTTTCTCTAGCATAATGAAATAGATATTGCTGAATATAACCTCCATAATCACCAAATTTCTCCTTAGCTTGTAATTCTAATTGTTTTTGTGAACCCTCAATAGCGTACCAAGTAGATAATATTTTTTTAATCCATGTATCAACTGGAAAAGCTTGCATATGATGTAGTCCAAATAAACAAATACAATCTGCAACCTTAGAACCAACTCCTGGTAAATTCATAAGTAATTTGTGTGATAGAGTATAATCTCCTCTCAAAATCTCACTCAAATAAGTTGGTTGCTTAACTAAAATTTCACAAATTGACAAAATATACTTAGCCCTGTAACCCACCTTACATTCTAAAAGTAATTCTAAAGTATTTTCCTTAGAGAGGATTTGCTCAGGTGTTGGAAACCTATGCATGTTAAATTCCTCATCAAAAATTCCAAATGTCTTTGAAATTAATCTAATATTATTTTCTATTTTTTTTTGATTAGATGCCGCAGAACACACAAAAGAAATTATTGTTTGAAAAAGGTCAATATTCATAATTTTAAGACCTCGATATAAGTTAAATGCTTCATTAAAATAAACATCATCACTAAAATAAGAAAGTTTTTCCTCATCAAAATCTAAGTCAAAAAAATCAATAAGATAATCTTTTCTCACACCCACATAATAAATTATATTTTTTTCTTGTTTTACTTGAAAAATATTTTGCCCATTAACAATTGTATACAATCCATTGGTTTCTTCCCTAAAATTGAAAAATTGACCTGAATATAATGTTTCTCTTAAATTAAAATGAGTTATTTGAATTGATTCCATAGTTTTTTAGAATAACTAATGATTACATCTTTAAAAATAACACTTCCATGAATAATAGTATTAATAATTACAATAAAAATAATTGAGGTTATAAAAAAATCATAAGAAAATAGAAGATAAGAAATTTCTCCAGGATAAATTATCCAATAAGTATTGGAAAATAATAAAGGATGAAAAATACTATCCCAAAAGAACTCAAAATCTAAAAATACTAAAAAGTGTGAATAAAGAAGAACTAAAGAATATTTTGAAAAAGACACGTAAGATAAATATTTTTTAAAAAATCTCAAAAGTAAACACAACATTACACTTATCACAAAAATAAAAGAATAAAGAAATCTTACATCATCATAATGTTTTTGTTCACTTTGAGACCAAGTATCATCTAAAACATTAAAATAAAGAAAATATGAAATCAATTCGTTAGTATAAGGTTTTAATTCCTCATAATTATCTCCAGAAATTGAATAATTTAATTGATAAAACAAAGGAATATAGACAACAAGTAAAATAGATAAAAATAAAATAAAACTATAATATGAAAAAAATAAGCATACAGAAAGTAAGGTTTTCTTATAATGTTTCAGCATTTTTCAAAAAAATCTCCATTGAGTCATAAATATACATAACTGTTTGTTTCACAAATTCATCTAAGTCATCATAAGAAGTAGACTCAACATCATCTTGAAGATCAGTTTTTTCTCCCCTAACTACTTCATTAAAAAGATAAGAATCTACTCCAAAATTAGATTTAAGATGCCTTTGATGCTCTTTTGTCATGCAAATAACAATAGTATTTTTAGAAATGATTTCTTTTGATACTTTTTTATTTCTATGATTATAATCAAATTCAATTCCCAGCTCTTCCAATGTTTCAAAAGTAACTGAATAAGGTCTCTCCCAAGAATAAGCATGAGTTCCTGCAGAATCTATTTCAAAATCTAAATCATTTTTTTTAATAAAAAACTCCGCAATCTTATGGGCAGAATAAGACCTAAAAACATTTTGAGTACATATAAATAGTATTTTCTTTTTCATTTTCTAAAAAAAATTATAGATATTCTCCTTCCTTAAATACATTTGAATCTTCAATATAATAGTAAAATGAAAGAGCTGAAAATAATTTATGTATATAGTTTTGAGTTTTTTCAGTTGGTTTTTCAAGAGCTTCTTTTAAAAGCATCGAACCACCTCCTGAATAATAAAGAGATAATCTCCCAAAATCAATAATAATTTTCTTTTCTCTCTCACTTAATCTATTAAAGTTCCCAAGTTTAGGTATCTTTGTTGCAAAGTCCAAATTAAGGTGATATTGTTCTTTAAATTTAGCAATATGTCTAATACCTGCAATAGTTGCTGCAAAAAAGCGCTCATCTTTAGGATAATCTAAAATTGAATCATCATTCATTACTTCTTTAAATTGAGAATCTTTAATTTGAAGAGGTCCAAATGCAACATCATTTCTAATTTCATCATCTTTTAATGTAATAGTACCATTTCCAAAATTATTTTCAATTAATGCAACTGCAAAAATTGCAATAGGGGAAATATTATTTTGATGTGCATGATTTACTAAAATATTTAGAAAAGTTTGATTTTTTTTACCCAAATCAATTACTGGAAGTGGTAAACCTTCTTTTTGATAGACAACTTCATTTTTTATTTTAGGATCAATGTTAGTAATTATACTTGGTAAATTTGAATTAGATGAATATCTTTGTGCCAGTTGATAAATAAATTCATATCTCATTTTCATCTGGTATATATAAATTAATCTACTGCTAATTAATTTAACATTTCCATAAATATAAGGTGAAATTCCATTAATTTTCTCTCCTGATTCTTCAATTTTTTGACTATACTTATTAATTACTATGATATGTTTGATATCTTCTTTAGTAAAATTCTCAACATATCTAAATTTATCCAGAGAATAATGAAAATCATTTTTATCTTTAAGTAATTCTTCAAGTGTTAAAAGTTGTTTATATGATGATAAAAATAAAGATTCTTCTGATGTTGAATCAATGATAAAGAGTTGTTTAAATAATAAATACATATCATAAATAAGAACTTCTTTTTGAGAGCCATCATAGTTATCTGAATTAAAACTATGCCCTTGCTCTAAAAAGTCCTCAACACCAGTTACAAATTCCTTAATTAATGGAAGTAAATAATCAAATTTTTTTATAAAATCTGTTTTAGATTCTCCTCTCTCTTTAACATCTCTAATATATGATTTATATATAGCCAGTAATTGATAATCTCTAGAATCTGATTCTCCAAACCACTTTTCTCCTTTTGATCTCAAAGAAATATAATGGTCATCATCTATTACATATTTAGCGTCCTCAAGATCATCTACTCCTCTATAATGATCTTCAGATAATCCCTTACCTACCATTCCTAAAGATGCAATTGTAATTAGTGATGCAATAAGAGACTTACTTTTTTTCATAAGATAAGGATAGAAAATGAGTTTATAAAAATTTGTTATTATAAAAAGAAAAAATACTTATTGTTTTTCAAATAATTTGTGAATAAGTTCAATATAAGTTGAAGTTGACCATAATTGAGCATGTGCTCCTTGTGGTAATTGCTCTTTTGCAGAACTAACTTCTGAACCAAATCCAAGTGTTCCCATTTTGAGCATATCTTGAGTTGATGACTGTAATATTTTATTAATTTCTTTTTTATATTTTTTTGAATCTAAATCATTCATTGCAATTGCCGAGATATTATTAATCCAAAACCATGAATCTCCTCTGTGATAACTCTCATTATTTTCTCCACTATAAGTATCATGAAAGTCATTA
This sequence comes from Nanobdellota archaeon, assembly GCA_036146255.1. Classification (GTDB taxonomy): domain Archaea; phylum Nanobdellota; class Nanobdellia; order Woesearchaeales; family UBA583; genus UBA583. The sequence continues at coordinate 1,567 of JAYYJK010000106.1, read as the reverse complement.
TGAAATTTAGATAGAGTTGACATTCCTCCCCACGATGTTTTTAATTCTTTTAATGTCCTATCAAAAATCTGTTCCCACTCACTTTTGTAAAATAAAGTAGGGTAAAGATAATATACTAAAAATGTATTTGATGTCACTTCTTCACCTTCAGGAGTATTGTGTAATTTTCCACCTCTAAAATAAACTTGTCTAATTTTTTCTTTTAAAGAAAATTCTAAATCTAAATACCTTTGAGTCTCATCCTTATGATTAATTACACTTAGATCAATTAATGTTGAAATCATTGAAAGTAATTGTACTTGAATATCTAAAGGATAGTAAAGTTCAATTGTATCCATCCATGAGTCACCAGGTTTTACTTTTAGAAGTTCTTTTTCACTATCCCAGTGAGTTGTAATAATTCTATTAAATGATTTTGAGAGTTTCTTATAAATTAAAGATGATTCATGAACACTAATGAATTTACTCAGTTGTCCTGCTTCTCCTAAATGGTATATTAAATCCTCTATTCTTTTTGCAAGCCAAAAACATGAGTCTGGACTAGATAAAGTTCCTTTTGTTGATAAAATAGGGAGAAGACCTGTTTCTTCATCAAGAGCATTAACATAAGAAAATAATTTCTCTTTTACGATTTGATATTCTCCTAATTCTAGAAAACCTCTAGATGCTATTAAGTCATCCCTACTCCAAACTTGAGTAAACCAAGGAAAACCAGCATAACATCCATTTTTGATAAGGAGTTCTTCTGATGTGAAATCCTTATTTAAAAATTGAAACATTTTCTGAGCACTTAATTGATAAGCAGTCGTAACTTCCTCACTTAAAGGAATAGAAAAAGAAGTTTTTGGAACTAAACTCTTATCTAATTCACGATCAAAACCTCTAAGTTCATCTTCATGATCTCTGAGTAAAGCAATTTGATTAAATACTTCTTCTTTTTTCTCACTCGCACCACAAATAACCCTTTGGCCTCCTTCTGGTAAAGAGAGTAATCTATACACATATCTTTCTCCAGAATACTCTCTTTCTTTAGAATAATCATATATTTTTGATACCCACTCTTTTTTAAGATCATAATTCAGAGAAGAGACATCTATACCAAAAAACAGTTCATAATCAACAATATCATGTTTAATCTTTTTATAAGTCACAAGCAAAATATCATTTACTAAAGTTACTTCGTATTCCCTACCCCATTCTTCAAAATCACCGTAACTATGACAATCTAAATCAATAGAAATAGGTGAATTTGAATTAGCATAATGATACACTAAACCACCAGTTGGCCCTAAAAATAGCCTGTCTGAGAAACCATTTTGAGAGTTGGATCTTTTTGTCTCAAATAATGACGTCGTTACAGAATCAATACTCTCAGTAATTGAAAATTCATCGAGAATTTTTGAAATTTTACCATTTTCTCTATTACTAATTAATAGACCCTGAAATTTAGAATTATTTTTTTTAACACCCAAATTAAGAACATCTCCATGAGAATTAGAATGTAAAAAAGATAAGTATTTTTGATATTGTGCATTATCTTGAACAAAAGAATGCTTATAACCATCAA
>JAYYJK010000105.1:0-7144 GCA_036146255.1 Nanobdellota archaeon | reverse complement strand
TGAACATTGTTCAAATTCTAGGTTTTTTTAGTACAATGTTTTTCTTAGCGCCCGAAGGTAAGCGTCCAAGAAAAAGTTGGTTTGAAATTATAGATTTCATTAAAACAAAATTAAATTAATCTTACTTCATTGAATCAAAATAACTTCCATGTTTTTTATGATGAAATAGAGGTTTAAAAAAGTACAGAACTATAATCATACTTAGTAAAATTAGTATTCCAAATAATTGTAATGTTTTTTCAATACCTAAAAATGAAACAAGGGTTGCTGAAACTAATGTTGAAATTAATACTCCTAATTTTGAGAGGGAAGAATAAGTAGCAACGATTTCTCCTTCGATATGTTTCTTCTTAGCAACTTCTCCCATTAATGTCCAAGCATTAACATTCCAAATACTACTACCAATACCATACACAACAAGTAAAAAGCAAATTGTTGGCAGTGTTTTAACAAAAGGTAGAAAAAAAATTGAAATAGCAGCTAAAAATACTCCTAGCATAACGCCAAATTCCGAAGAGATTGTATCTCCAATTTTACCAAAAATAAATTGAAAAATATGTAAAAATACTGGAAGTGCTAATAAATATCCAAGAACAGATTCAGAATATCCCATTTGAGATACAATTAAAATAGGAAAAAAAATTGCATAAATTTGATTTTTTGAATTCATCAAAATACCAAAAATCGCCATACCTCTGAGTTTTTTTTCTCTCAAAAATACAGAGAATTCGCTAAAAATATTCAAATCATTTTTAGAAAATTTCTTATTTGATAATTTGAATTCAGGTAATAATAATATAAATAAAATTGACAAAAAAGTAAGTGGAACGGCAAAAAGAAAAAGAACTTTTGCTTCAAAATATTGTGCAATATATCCTGCAAGAATAGGTCCTAAAAGAGATCCTAGTGTTCCTATCCCAAGTATGAGTCCTGTGAAAAACCCCCTCTCTCTTTTCCCTATCAAATCCTCAAGAGCACCAATACCGACAACCCCTACACAAATAAAACTAACGATTTCAAAAAACCTAATTGTATATGTAAGGTAAATATGATCTATTATAAAATAGTAGAGGAGAAAAAAAATCATCTGGATACTAAGCCCAAAGACAATAACTTTTTTCTTACCAATCTCATCAGCGACTCTTCCAATAATTGGACCTAGAAAAAAAATAACAAATGCTGCTAATGAAAAAAAATAAGTAATCTCAGAAATACTCCAACCTGCTTGATTCAATATTAACGAAAAGAATGGAACAATAATTCCAATTGAGAGTCTATAGATAATTTGAAATAAAGAAAATTTCATAATTAATGGATTTTCTTTAAATAACAATAACATAGTTGTACTAAAGAATAAAATATTATAATTAAAAGTAACTTCTCTGAAGGGAAAATAGTATCTTCCTAAAAATCTTTTTAAACAAAAATTAATTCTTTTTTCTATGGAACAAGGAGATCAAATTAAAAAAAGAAAACATATCATTTTTTTATCATCTTCTTATGTTAATGTTGCAAAACTTTTTGCTAAGGAATACTCAGATTTTGATGTTTTTTTAATTCTTGATAGAAAATTCCCTTTTGAAATTGAAGATTTAGATAATTTTTACACCTATACTTTTGACAAATCTAAAATGTATGAGAGAGACAAGGAAAGATATTTTGATAATCTAGGAATTTATGTAAATGAATTTGAGCCAGATTTAATTATTACAAATAATTACACAAAACTCATTCCAAATTCATTTATGGATTTTTTAAAATTTACAAGGCCGCATGTAAAACTACTAAATATTCACCATGCAGACTTAAGAATTTTAGATGAGAATAAAGAGATGAAATTTAAAGGATTAAATGCAGAAATAAAAGAAATGTTAGATGAAGCAATGATTATTACTACAATCCATAGAATAACTGACGAGTCAATGGACACAGGAGAGAGATTAGCGTTTTCACATGAGACAACAATCAAAGAATTAAAAACAAAATCGCTTCTCCACAAACCAGAGGATATGTTCAATTTCAGAACAAAAAATCTAGTCAGATCATATCACGAAAGAACAAAAGTCCTTCATTTACTACATAAAGTTATAGAAAAAGAATTACAATAATTTATTTCTAAATTCTTCAAGAGCATTTTTATCAATGAGTGTTTTAATGTACTGTTGAAATCCTTTATTTCTAAAATCTTCTCGTTGGGTATAGGAGATGAAATCTTCAAATGATAATAAAAGAGGATTTATTTTTTCACCAGCTTCTCTTTCTGGTTCTTGTACAATAGAACAATGTTTTACAATATAATAATATGTTGGCCAGATAATATTAGAACCAAGAGAAGTTTCCATAAAAAATTCAAATTCCCCTTCCATTCCCATCTCTTCAAGTAATTCTCTTTTAGCACCTAATTCTGGAGTTTCATCAGAGTCATCTAATTGTCCTCCTGGAAGAGAAATAAATGAACCTCTAAGTGGTTGTTCTTCTTCATAGAGCAAAATTTTATCTTCAACCATACAAAAAAGTTGAATTGATCCTTTTCTTACAACTGCCTCAAATGTTGTAAAACTACCATCAAAAAGTTCTTGTTCCCAGTGCCATGTATCAAAAAGAATTCCTTTAAAAACTAGTTTAGCATGTTTAGGAATTCCATTTGGCACTTCTTTTTCTATTGTTACATTCATCTTCTAAGCATAGTTCGTTTCATGTTAACTGGACGAGTTGAAGTAGGTAATTGATATCCATGATTTGAAAAATAGTTTTTTGTTGAGTCAAGTCTCTGTTGGGAACGTGCATCATATTCATGTGTGTCTAGAGAATAGTAATTATTTCCAATAATTCCGTCTTTTGAAAATAATTCTTCTTGTTGATCAAGTAATAATACAATAGTTTGAGTTAAACTAGGACTAGAGAATCCACTCATTCCTCCTAAGATAACCATGATTCCTTTATTCATAATTACTTCTTTTATCTTATCTTTATATATTTATCTTATAACTATTACAATTGTGAAATAAATGTTTTAAGTTCTCTTCCATACATGGGCTTGGATTTGTATGGGAAAACAATAGTTTGTATTCCTTTGACACAGTGTACGCCATCAAATACTTCTCCTTTATAGGTATCAACTACAAAACCCTCTTTATAAGCAGCAAGTATATAAGAAAATTCTCTAGAAATAGTATTATGAAATTTATTTTTAGATAGATAAAATTCTTCATTAATAGTTGCATTACTTAATGCAGATGAAATCAATAAAGAAAGGTTACTTCTTTTTAGCATAAGAAAATAGATATCTTATCTATTATAAATCTATATTAATATGTTCAGCTAAATCAAGTAATTCTCTATACTCTTGATTTGATGACAAAGTAGTATAATTTCCAATTAAAATTAACTTTTTCTTAGCCCTTGTAATTCCAACATTGAGCCGTCTAAAGTCTTGTAAAAACCCAAGAGTACCTTTGGAGTTTGATCTTACAAATGAAATGATAATTATTTCTCTCTCTCCACCTTGAAAACCATCAATAGAACTTATCTTCACGTCAGTAATTCTTTTCTTAAGCTCTCTAACTTGTGCATCATAAGGAGTTATGATTCCAATCTCCGATGAAGAATATTCCTTTAAGTACTTGAAAACTAATTTTTCCACAATTGAGCACTCTATTGTATTAAAATATGATGTAGAATGCTCTTTTTTCTCTTCTTTAGAATTAAGACTATCAATAAATATGAGTGGATTGTTTCCAAAATAATCTTTCTCTAAAGTCCATCCTTTATTTTCATTTCCACAAATAAGTTTACCTTCATAATAATGTTTATTTGAAAATGACATAATTTTTTCATTCATACGGTATTGTGTATCAAGCATAAGTGATCTCTCTTTTCCATAGATATCAATTAATCTCTCAAATAAAGAATATCTCAGAGGTAATGAATCATCACCCCCTATTACTGTTGGAGGGAGTTGTTTATGGTCTCCTGCTAAAATAAGACGAGGTGCAAGAGTTCCAGGAACGAGACATGATGGCTCTGTCGCTTGTGTTGCTTCATCCACAACTACTACATCAAAAGTTTTTTTTGTAATTACTAAAAATTCTTCAAGAAGATCTCCTCCTGAAAAAGAATTAGTAGTACAAATAATTTGTTTTGATAAGAGAATTTCTTCGACAGCATGACTTTCAAACCTTTTTATTTTTTCTTGGAGTTCACGAATCATATATTGATATTCAAGCCATTGCCCCATTTTTCTAATCAATGGTGCAGGCACACCTCTAACTGCTTTTCTTTCTCTTGAGAATCTAATGATTTGTGCATCACTGAGTCCTCTAGTTAAATCCTTAGTTGGTTTTTGATATTGTTTTTGAAGTTTAAAATAATGATCAACTTGTTCATATAAGGAAAGAGCTTCTTTGTAAAATTCATTTGATTCAAGCATAGAGTCAAGTGAAAGCTTAGTCAAATCAGAATCAATCCTGGAAGGGTTTCCAATTCTTACGATATTTTTAGTAGTAAATCTAGACAATTTATCTAAAATATTATCAACTCCTTGATTAGAGTCACAACAAACTAAAACTCTTTTTCCTTGTTTTGCAAATTGTAGAATTGCTTCAACTAATGTTGTAGTTTTTCCCGTTCCAGGTGGACCATGAAGAAGAAAAAAATCTTCAGTATTAATTATTGATTTAATTGCATTTTGTTGTTTTAAATTTAATCTAGAGTTCTCAAATTCAAATGATTTTTGTAATTTTTTTCCATGGTTAAAAAGAGGTTGCCCAAGTAAATTTCTCTTTAATGGCCAAGCTCCTTTCATCTTTTGCAATGCGCTAAGCTGTCTTTGAAAAACAACATCATTGGTAAATAAATCAAGGCGAAGATTTTCTTGATAATGATAAGAACTAGGTCTTTGCAAATAAGCAACAGTAATCATAGATTTAGATTTTGACACAACAGTTCCTTGTTGTTCAAGGCCATTTGGTTTTACTCGTTGTGTAACTATTACTAAATCACCAATTTGAATTGAGTGGTCTAGCTCAATTGAGGATGTAAATTTTACAAGAAATGTTTTTCCAAGACCTCGACCAGCAGGTTTTCCTTGAAGGTTAAGAATAGCTCTACCAACTCTCTCTCTTTTTTGTGGGGAGAATTTTAAAATCTCTTCATGGTGTTGTTTTCTATCTTCTCTTCTTTCAACTTCGATGAGTTTCTTAAAATAATCAATATATGAGAAAATATTTGAAAAATTTTTTTGCATAAAAGAGTAAATAATTCAATTTATTTAAGAGTTTTGAATATCATTATTTCAAATAATTCCAAACAATACTAAACTCATTAGGATAGATAACTAACATCTATTCTTAAACAACTTGAATGCAGAAGCAACAAGTAAAGGAAATACTAGAGAAGCTTCAGCTTCAACTTTAACTTTTTGAGCATCGGGTTTTACTTTACCCCAAGATACTGCCTCATCAATTGGTGCACCAGCATTTGACCCTTCCATTTCTAGTCCAGAATTAATATATACACAGTAATCTGCACCATCTCTAAATAAACCAACATTTGAAACTAAGTGTTTTGGAACAGATCCCCCTAGTGCTATAATTCCCATTTTATCTGCATCGAGACCTAAGTCTGTTGCTTGAACAATATAATCTGAAGTATCAATTTTAAACTCAGGATGATTTTTCTTAAAAAAATAAAGCATATCCCCAATAGATCCATCAGGTAGTGCCGGACAGAAAAAAGGAAGATTATTCTTGTATGCCCAATACGTAAAACTTCTCTCTTTTCCATCTATATTTTGAAGTTCTAGTTCATGTCCTAATTCATATACAAATTCTTTAATTCCAATAATATCTCCAGAATCTTTTTGCATCTTTAACAACCTTTCAAAAAATGGATTCATAAATTTTTCAAAATACAAATACCTATCATTTGGAATAAAAATATTTCCTGTCCTATTAATTCCTTCTTCTCTAAGATATGCACCATTTGCCCTATAATCTCCCAAAACAAATTCTTTGAAACATTTAATGATATCTTCTTCAATAGCTCCTGCAGTAGTAGCTAAAACATGAACTAAATTATGTTTAACAAGATAATTAATATGTTCACGAACACCAGAAGTCCCCATATTTGAAGTAAATGCTAAAAAAATAGTAGCATCATCTTTTCTCATCTGCTTTGTAATTTCAATTGCCTGTCCTAAACAAGTTGCTTGAAGTCCGGTATTGAGATAAGATTTCATAAATTGTTCAAAATTAAATTCGCCCTCAAAATCATATCCTTTTACTTCAGGCCACCCATCTAATGTATTTGCCTGCTTTAGAACGCTCTCTTTTGCTTTGTTTTTTTGTTCTTGTGTTGTATTTTCGTATCTTGTCATGTTTTATTAAAAATGTGTTTGAACTAGTTTTCTAACTGCTTGTCTTGTATGTATAAATAGTAAAATTAGAATTAATAATCTCTATTATTGTGAGATGCACAGTTTCCTCTATTAAGAGATGAAGTCATAGAAATATAATTATCTCAAAATTTAAAAGGTTAATCTTTATATATATCAAATTTCAATTAATTGTATGAGATTAACTTTTGAAGAATTGAATTCTGATCATTTAAGTTTTATAGCAAAGAAATTTGGTGTTTTTGTTAATGATATTGAAGATAAAAGAGCCAAGGAATATATTTTAACAAAACCCATTAAAAACGCACTTAATATGTGTATTCTAGATAATGATTCAATAATGGGATTTACATCTTATGTCATTGAAAAAAATGCATTATACTTGGCATGGACATATATTTTTCCAGAATTTAGAAAGAAAGGGTTAGGTACAGAAATTTTATATCATTATGAAAAAAAAGCTAAAAGTATGAAAATAACTCAAATTTATTGTAAAGTAAATGAAGATAACTACAATTCTCAGTATTTTTCTCAAAAAAATGGGTTTAAGGAAATCAAGAGAAATTCTGGCGAAATTACTTATCTCAAACATTTATGATTGTTTATAAGTATTTGAATTCTCAGAGCTTTCTTCAGGTAAGTTTTATAAAGGGATTATCATTTATTTTTACTATGACTGATAACAAAACACTCGTACCTGCTGAAGATTACTTAACAGCTGGTGTGCACATCGGAACTAAATATAAGAAT
>JAYYJK010000104.1:0-6865 GCA_036146255.1 Nanobdellota archaeon | reverse complement strand
ACTTTCCATCTATTGAAGATTCTCCTATTGTTATGAGAGAGACAATTAAAAAAATTATCTCTAACGCCTCCGTTACTAAAGTTATTTTCACACATAACAAAAATTACGAATATGGATTTGAACATGTGGCTATTTTAAAAGAAATCGGTGAATTATACTCTCTTTTATCTAGACAAAAAGAACTATTTTCTGCAGGACAAATATCAAGTTCTGATCCTGAATGTACTAAATTATTTTTCTCCAGATATGCATTTTTACAAAATACTATTATCAAAGATTTACCTGCAGATCCTATAGGTACATTTGTTAAGTTAAAAAGAAAACTTCGAGACTATAAATTTGAAACAACCTACTCAAATAATAAATGTATAGAAGTTGACAATAAATATGACAAAGCAATTCAGTATATTCTCCATAAAATGGAAGGACTCCAAATCATTAAAGGAATAAAAGACAAACTCTCAGGACATCAGGTTGGGTCAAGAAAACTCTACAAACAATTCTTTGATGCAAATATTAAACCAAATTTCATATATACCTCACTTCTCAAAAGGATTCCTCTTGAAGCAAAAGAACTTGATTCCTACGCACTTAGCTCTGCTAACATCACAATATTTCAATTAGATAATGAAGCAAATAACCTCTATCATGTAATGCCTCTAGAGTTTACATTAAATGAAGACAAATACAATATTTTAAATCTAGCAAAAGAAGTAATCTCTGAACACAAACCTGAATCAAATGATTTCATAGACCCCCATAGACTAAGAGAAGTATTTTTTAATATTGCTAAAGATTTAATTGAAGAAATTGCTGAATTCAAAGGAGTTAAATTATCTCAAAAAGATGTAACTGATCTCTCAAATATTTTAATTAGATATACTGTAGGATTTGGATTAATTGAAACTCTTCTAGAAGATGAAAATGTACAAGACATCTCTATTAATGCTCCTGCAAATAAGACTCCTATTTTTTTAACTCACTCCGAATTTGAAGACTGTAAAACAAATATTATTCCCGAAGAAGACGAAGTAGAAGGATGGGCATCTAGACTTAGAATGATTTCAGGAAAACCCTTAGATGCTTCAAATCCAATTTTAGATACTGAAATTGAAACACCTCATGCAAGAGCCAGAGTATCAACTATTGGAAAACCTCTCAACCCATATGGATATGGATTTTCATTTAGACGACACAGAGATAAACCTTGGACATTACCTCTATTAATTAAAAAAGACATGATAACATCTGAAGCATCAGGAGTATTATCATTTATTATTGATGGGGCAAGAACAATGCTAATTGCTGGAACTCGTGGTTCTGGTAAATCTTCATTTCTAACTGCAGTAATTGTTGAAATCATGAGAAAATATAGAATGATTACTGTAGAAGATACCCTAGAATTACCTACACTTCAACTAGCAGACCTAGGTTTTAACATCCAGCCAATGTCTGTAAAATCTGCACTATCAACATCAAAAGAAGGATTCTCTGCAGATATGGGTATTAGATCAACACTTCGTCTCGGAGATTCCTGTTTAATTGTAGGAGAAGTAAGATCAACTGAAGCTCTTGCATTATATGAAGCAATGCGTGTTGGTGCCTTAGCTAATGTAGTGGCAGGAACAATCCACGGTGACTCTCCTTATGGTGTATATGATCGTCTAGTAAATGACTTGGGTGTTCCAAAAACATCATTTAAAGCAACTGATTTAGTAATTGTTGCAAATCCTGTAAAATCTTCTGATGGACTTCACAGAAATAGAAGAATTACATCAATTACCGAAGTGAGGAAAAGTTGGGAAAATGACCCAGAATTAGAGGGTGGATTTATGGACCTCTTCAAATATGATCCACAAACAGATAGATTAGAATTAACTGATGACTTAATTAATGGAGAATCTGATATCTTAAAAGCAATAGGTTCAAATGTAAAACAGTGGGCTGGAAATTGGGATGCAATCTGGCAAAACATTACACTTAGAGGAAAAATCAAACAACTCCAGGTTGACATATCTATCAAATATAATGATGACTCCATATTAGAAGCAGCTCCTGTAATTCATGCAAATGACATGTTTCACAAAATAGCTGAAAAAGTAAATGAAGAAGAAGGATACCTAGATCCCGATTCTATTTACTTCAAATTCAAAGAGTGGTATGAATCTTATGCGAAAAGTTTTTTCGAAGAAAGAAATTGAGAATAAGATTCACTAAGAATTTTGGAACAAAATTGTTATGTACGAAGGTTACGCTAAAGATTTTTTCGAACAGAAAAAATTATCGAAAAATTTTTCTAAGAAAATAACCAAAATTATTATAAATTCTAAAAAACCCATATTTCAGGTGACAAAAGATGAAAGATGTGACTAACAATCAACCTTTCATATTATATTCCAATAAAGAAAAATGAGAATAGAAGAAGATATTAAACTTGACTACCAAGATGTTTTACTTAAACCTAAAAGATCAACACTTATTTCTAGAAAAGATGTTGAATTAGAAAGAGAGTTTACATTCTACCACTCTCCTAAAAAATGGAGAGGTGTTCCTATTATGACTGCAAATATGGCAACTTGTGGAACTTTTGAGCTTGCAAAATTATTATCAGAATATAAATTAATTACAATATTACATAAATACTACTCAATTGAACAATATGAAAAATTTTTCAAAACATACGATAATCCCGATTATATTGGATTTTCTATTGGAATGAGAGATAAAGATTTAGAACTTCTAGACACCATAATTGAAAAAAATTTAATTAATAATTTTTCATTTATCTGTATTGATGTTCCAAATGGATACCTCGAAAAATTCTCACAAACAATAAGAGATGTGAGAAAAAAATGTCCCGAACATATCATTATTGCAGGAAATGTTGTATCAAATGAAATGACCGAAGAATTAATTTTAAATGGTGCTGATATTGTAAAAGTTGGAATTGGACCTGGTTCTGCATGTACAACAAGAAGAATGACAGGTGTTGGATATCCACAACTCTCTGCAGTCATAGAATGTGCAGATGCAGCTCATGGTATCTCAAATGCCCAAGGATGTGGTCTCATCATTGCAGACGGAGGACAAGTACATCCTTCCTGTGTTGCTAAAGCATTCTGTGGTGGTGCTGATTTTAATATGTTTGGTTCAATGTTTTCAGGGTTCGAAGAATCTGGAGGGGAAACAATTGAAAAAAATGGTAAAAAATACAAAGAATACTTTGGATCTAGTTCAAATAAAGCAATGATTGATTTTTATGGAAAAAAAGATTCCCATAGAGCATCTGAGGGGAGATATACACTAAGACCACATAAAGGATCAATTCGTGATTTTATCCAAGATTTATTTGGAGCACTAAGATCAACAGGAACTTATATTGGAGCAAAAAAAATCAAAGAATTCACAAAAAGAGCAACATTTGTAAGAGTAAGTAGACAACTAAACACATCCAACGAAATATTTGACCAAGAGTCAAATAATCAATAATTTTTAATTATTGTATAGTACGATCAAGAATAGTACTTTCATAAATTTATATAAGATATGATGCTAAATCAAATCCTCAATGATCCTGATTATTATAATGTTGTACCAAGGAGAATAATCTCCTCTTTTATTTTAATATAATAAAATACCAATTACAATTAATATATCTACAATAAACATAAAAGAATAGGTAAGTATAATTGGTTTCTCTTTATGAATTACACCATATAATATCCAAATTATAGCAGCAATAGAATAATAACTCCATGAAAGAAGAGAAACACCTTCTGCGTTACCATGTGCATAAATAGAATAAACTTGAGGGAGTGTTAAAATAGGCGTTAATAATCCAACTATATAAATAACCTTATCTAAATAATATTTAAATTTATCTGGATGAGGATAAGTCTCTAAATTTTTATGTACTCTTTTACGTACATGTTGATGATGTAAAGCTTTACTAAAAAAACCCATAATATACAATAAAAGATCCAATTTAAATAACTATCTCCAAAATAGATTCAGGGGGATAAATAATTATTTATTAATTTCCTTTCCAATTAATTAAAGGAACAATATGTCCTATTACTTCAACAGATGCTTTTTGCTTCTCCATAACATCATAAATATTTTTATACACAAAAGGACTCTCATCTAATGTTTTCTCAGAAACTGTTCCCACAATTCCCCTCATAGTCTCCTCAAACTCTTCAAGCCCCACAACTTTTTTTGCATCTCCTCTACTCAAAATCCTACCTGCTCCATGAGAAGAACTCTCTAAAAAATCTTTATTACCAAGCCCCTTAACTAAAAAACAACCATCTCTCATATTTGCTGGAATAACTCCAAGTTCTCCTTTTTTTGCAGGCGTAGCTCCTTTTCTATGTACAAAAAAACCATTATATTTTTCCACAAAGTTATGGTTTTTATTACAAAACAACTCAAAGGACAAATCCCCAAAACCTAAAACTTTTCTTAATACATCCCTCACACGAATTGCCATCTCAAGCCTATTTAGTAAAGCAAATTCTTGTCCAAAATCAACAACATGATAATATTCTTCTCCTTCTCGAGTTGATATGTCAAATTCTGCAGTTTTTTCAAAGTCATCATTACTTCTCGATGCTTTTTTCATATACTCTGTTGCAACTTTATGCCCAACTCCCCTAGAACCTGAATGGACAATCAACCACAATTCATCTTCTGGAGAATCCTTTCTCACCCCCAATTCAATAAAGTGATTTCCAGAACCCAAAGAACCTAAATGTGCTTGTGCTTGAGTGTTAATAAAATTAAAAAGAGAAGCATTATGAGGTACTTTTTTATAGCGTTGTACTAAATCCCTAAACTTTTCTTTTATTTCTTCTGAAACATCCCCATGTACTCCAATTGAACCCTTCCCCATAGGAATAATAGAAGTTACTTTCTCAAAAATTTCTCTGCTATGTTTCTTTACATGAGAAATAATTCCTTTCTTAGAAAATTTGCATGCAATCATACCACATCCAATATCATATCCAATCCATGCAGGAACTAAAGTATTTTTAGTTTGTAAAACTGATCCTATTGGTGCAACATAACCACTATGTGCATCGGGCATTAGAGATGCTGAAGTTACATAAGATTGAGAAGAACATAAATCAAATTGTCTCTTAGTTTCATCATCCAGATTAAGAGCAAAATTTGTGACTTTTTTCATAAAAAATCAAATAGTTAAAAACTTATTAATATTTGCAAAAAAAGAACTATCATATAAGCGTTCAGGTACTTGGAGCTAATCAAACTTAAAGTTAATAAATTAGAAACAGAAAATCATATCAGAGGTCAATAATTGACATGGAATTATGATTCGTTTACGGTTTAGCAAGATCATATATCTCCAAGTGTTACCGTTGAACCTGAACTAAAAGAGTCAATGATTTATTCTTTAAAAAAGCAACTGTTAATAAAAATTCACAAGTTTACTCTCTGAAATAATCTCTTTGATAATTCTTAAAAGAAGAAAATATATTTTCCAATTCTAAAAATGAAGAATTAATATTTTGATCAAAAATATATGGTACTCTCCCATAATTCATAAAAGAATCTCCTCCCTCCCCAAAATAAGCAACAATATGAGACATTGTACTTCCAACAATGAACATCTCATCTCTTGACTCTACAGGAATTCCTAAAAGTAATTCAAAAAAATCCAAATGAGAATATCTCTCTTCAATGATTAATTTATTGTAGGAGGTGTCATAGATATAGAGGGGAATATGGTACCCTTTAATAGATTTCATTGAAAACCTATCTTTGCTTCCATGATCAGATACAACAACAATTCTAACGTCATCTAAAAGAGAATAGTTTTCTAAATAAAAAAATATTTTTTTTAGATATTCACTATAATAGTAATAAGATGACACACCTTCCATTTTGTAAAAATCACTACCATGTCCATAAACTCCTTCTTGAAAAATAAATGAATTCTCATCTGAAGATAATGAACTAAGAACTTCTCCCAATAAAGCCTCATCTTCACATGCTCTTTGATATGCTAATTGATGAATACAAGTGAAGTTTTCTAATGGGAATTCTTCTAAAGTAGTAGATTTACTCCAATTATATCTCTCTCCAATAACTGGAAGCTCCATTGCTGAGATAAAATATTGTGTAGAGTACTGTTGCTCTAAAAAATAATCTTGTAAAGAATATTGGTCAAATACATGACCATATACATAATCATAATTATGTAAATATGCTTCATAAGGAATAAAAGTTCCTGAGAATAAACTCATGAGAGAAGTCCTACTATCTTGATTTTGAGTGTAATATTGAGAATACGTATGTAAATGAGGTTCTAAAATATCTAAAATATCTCCTGAATATCTCTGAGAAGAAACATCTTCTACATCAACTCCCTCCATCACAAATACAAAAACTTTTTGTTTTGGGAATGGAAGTGTCTGCTCTTGGTTTTGCTCATAGGGAAAAGAAGATGTCGAAGAGTTAAATCTAATTTCCTCATATAATATTGAATTTTTAAAAGAAGATGCAGTATTAACATAAAGATTAGAAAAAGAATGAGAAAATATTGCTGGTAATGAAAAACATAAAAAAAAAACAAACTAATGCTAAAGTTACTTTAACTCTTTTTTTAAGTAAGAAAGAAAAAACATATTTTTTTCTTAAATACATTAAAGCAATAAGAATAAAAATACATAAAATAAAAAAAGAAATTGGTAAAATCTCAATGAAAAAAAAAATCATTACATCAAAATTTAATGCAAAAAGAGAATCTTTTCTCTCAATTAAATCAAGCATAAAATAGCTTTGTAAGTAAAAGACCCATATAGAAAAATAAACAAAAAATGAAAAAAATTTTTTTGGTAAG
>JAYYJK010000103.1:0-4518 GCA_036146255.1 Nanobdellota archaeon | reverse complement strand
ATGTTTAATATTTTATCTACTCTAAATAATAGGGTTGATTTTGATGAATTAATTTTTAATATTTCAAATGAAGAATCAAATGCAAAATGGTCTTTAATTTCACAAATTGAACAATTAAAAAAATATAAACTCTACTCATCAAATCCAACCCCACTTCAAGAACTTGTGAAATATAAAAGAGCATCCATTATTTCATTAAAAGGTGTTGATCCTTATATTCAAGAAACATTTGTTGCAGGTCTTCTTAAAGATTTATTTGAAGCAAGAAAAAAAGAAGAAATCCCACCGTTTTTTTTAGTTTTAGAAGAAGCACATAACTTTTGTCCAGAATCCTCAATGGGTAAATTAAAATCATCAAATATTATTAGAACAATTGCAGGAGAAGGACGTAAATTCGGAATTGGATTATGTGCAATTACTCAAAGGCCTGCAAAAGTTGATAAAAATGTAATTTCTCAATGTACTACTCAGATTTTACTTAAAATTACAAATCCAAATGATCTAAAATCTGTAATTGCATCATCAGAGGGTGTTGATTCAACTTCAGAAAATGAAATCCAGAAACTAAATATTGGAACAGGACTTATCACAGGTGTAATTGATATACCACTAAAAACAAATATTAGGCCAAGAATTTCAAAACACGGAGGAGAAACAGTAGATATTACCATGCCTTATGAAAACGAAAATGAAACTGAGTCACCAAAAACTCCTGGGGAGAACATATCTTATGGTGGGCAAGTTGAAGAATCTCAAGAGGAGCAACAAAGTAGAACCTCTACTCCTCAAGCCTCACAAGCGTCGTCTCCATCCTCGTCTGAGTTTATTCAATTTATTGCACCAGAATTAGAACTCGATGATGCTAAAACTATGCTTGACACAGATAATGTTGCAACACAACTTGTTCCAGCATCAATGGTAAAAATTAAATTAAATGGGTCAGAACAATCATTTCTCTTTGATAGAGTTCATAAAAAAATTATTAAAAATCTCTTTCCATATGAAGGTGCAGATGTATCTGATCAAATTTTAACACTCTCAGAAACAGAGAAAAAACTCTTCAAAGTAATACTGGAGCTAAAAGACTCTTTCAATCCGGCAGAATTACTTATTAAAACAGATATTATGTTTAATGAAATTTTAAGAATCTGTGATTCTCTGGCAGCTAAAGGAATTTTACAAAAATCAGGAAAAACATTTGAACTCTCAGGAGGTAAATTCATCAAACAATTAGATTCACTTAATTTTTATGGTAATCAGAAATTTGAAGAAATTACTTTTGATTCAAAATTAGATGAGAAAATCTCAGAAGATAAAGTAAAAGAGTTATTTCAAATGTTCGGGGAAGTTACAAATATTAAAGACATTGCAATGGTGAGATACATTGCAAAATAAATAGATTTAAATATTATTGTTGCATAGTATCTATATGACTCAGAAGTTAGCAGATATAATTGGTGAAAATAGTACGACAAATCAATATGAAAGATTGATCAATTTATGTTGTACACGTCCAGCTATAGTTCACCTAGATGAAGTTTCATCTCTTTCTTCTTTCTATGATAAATTATCACATTCAGATTCTGCTACATTATTTAAGGGCAATGATTTATTGGGACATGTTTTTGATTTAAGAGGTATTAAATTAGGATTTGATATTTGTTATCATGTTTCATCAGGAAAATTTACCGCTAACTCTGACTATGTTAAAATTCCAGTATATAACTGGAATGATTTTCAATTATTGAAATCATACAAAGATTCTTGTTTTATTGGAAAAGAAAATTCAAAAAAATTAGATTCTCAAGATATTAATCCGTATATGCAAGGAAGAAAACTACTTCCAAAATTGTTTTTTACACCTAATAATAAATCTTTATCTTCTAATCAATGACACTAAAGTTATTTTAAAGGATTTTTTACCTAAGTGTTATGGAACAAAAAGATATTAATCATTTTGAAAAAAACTTTGATTATGGAAGTATCTTACCTCTTTTATTATTTATTGTATCATTATATACACTATATCTTTTTCTCAATGGTTTTTATTCAGCTGGGTTTATATCAATTATTATTTCATTTGTAATATATGTAGCAAATAATATTCTCTTAAATATAAAAGGATTCTCTACTGTGTTTAATGAATATCTAGAAGATTCTGCAGCATTTATGGCATTTACAGTAACTACTCTTGTTTTTGGAATGCTCTATTTTCCTGAAGATGAAATAATTTTGGGAGTAGTAATTTTTTATGGTATTTGTCAAATACTTGCAATGAGTAGAAATTGGATTGCAAGCACTAAAAACTCTCAAGGTTGGCCAATTGCTCTTAATGGAATATTTTTCCCATTTATTTATTATTTATACGTATTTTATTTCAGAGGATTTGGAGAAGCAATTTTTATAGTTTACTTTATCATTGTTGCAATGCTCTCAATTTCAAATCATAATTTTTTAGGATATATGGAATCAAAAGAACAAGTTGAAGTTGTAAGTTTCAAAGAACTCAAAAAAAGAGAAGAGATAAAAAAAAAGAAAAAAGATATCAAAATTCCTTAGGATCATAAGAATGTTTTCTGATATAAATTGTAGGAAAATCAGAGAAATAGTTTTGCATCACACTAATATATTGAGAATCATCTGTTGGGGTAACTTTTTCATTACTTCCTGATCTGTGGGAATATACTTCATGTTTAAAACAAAAAAATCTAAAGTTTTGTTTAGATTTAATCTTCTCTACTACAGCAGGTGTAACATCTATACTGTGTAGTTCAACTAATTTAACTAATCCTTTATTTTTCTCATCAGTAAATGCTACAAGAAGATCATTTGGTGTTGACATAAGTTCACTCTCATTTATTGCATATCTTGAGAGATTTCTTCTAAATTTTTCTGGGTTTTGTAGTATTGACATTTTATTGTAAATATTCTCTATTTTGCAAATATGGTCTTAATTTTTCAGGAATTCTAACTTTACCCTCACTTGTTTGATGTTGTTCTAAAATTGCAATCATACATCTAGTAAGTGCAATTGCAGTTGAGTTTAGGGTATGAACTAACTCTAGACTACCTTCTTCAGTTTGATATCTAGCTCCAAGTCTTCGAGCTCCATAGTCTCTATAATTTGATGCTGAAACCATTTCTCTATATTTTTTCTGTGATGGAAGCCATGCTTCTAAATCGTATTTTCTAGTAGCCATTCCCCCCATATCACCTGAACAAATATCTACAATTTGATAGTGGATTTCTAAATCTTGGAAAATCTCTTCAGCATTTTGAGTAAGTTCATCATGGATTTTGTCAGAATCTTCAGGTTTACAGAAAACAAATTGTTCAATTTTATTGAAATTATGTACTCTAAAAATTCCTTTTGAATCTTTTGTAACTCCTGCTTCTTTTCTAAAACACTGAGACATTCCAGCATATTTTACTGGAAGTTCTTTATGATTAAAAGTATCTGAGTCATGAAGTGCTGCAAGAGTATGTTCAGATGTTGCAATTAAATACAAATCTTCGTCTTGAATTTTATAGATATCTTCTTCAAATGATTCTAGTGGTACTGATTTACCTAATGTTTCACGTCTAAGCATTGGAGGTGTAATTACTGGGGTATATCCTTTCTTTGATAATTTATCCATAACAAAATTATAAAGAGCAAGTTCAAGTAATACTAAATCTCCTTTTGTGTAATAAAACCTAGCACCTGAGACTTTAGCTGCTTGATCTAAATCAAACCAATTATTTTGAAGACATAATTCTTGATGGTTTTTTACTTCAAAATCAAACTCAGGTTTTTCTAGGTGAAATCTAATTGGTATATTTGCTTCATCATCTGCACCTTTTGGAACTTCTTCATCTAACATGTTTGGAATTAAAAGTAAAAGTTCATCTCTTTTTGATAAAATTTCTTTTAAGTCTTCATCTTTTTTAGCAATTAAATCTGAGACTTCCTTTACCTTAGCAATTTGTGCTTTGATATCCCCACCTGCTTTTTTTACTTCAGCAATTGCTTTAGATTCCTTATTTTTTTGAGCTTTAAGTGTATCAAGTTCTTTTTTTTCAGCTCTCCATTCAATATCTACTTCAAGTACTTTATCTACAATTGAAGTGTCAAATCCCTCTCTTTTTTCTAAGTTTTTTATAACTTTTTCTTTATTTTCTCGTAATAGTTTTATGTCTAACATAGTTTAATCACCTTATGTAATGTTTTTATAATAAATTCAAAATAATTTTTGCTTATAAGTCTTTTGTGTATAGTATTAATTAGAATAAGAAACGTGATTGTTCTTTTACAGATCTAGGAGTAATTCTATTGATCATAGTTTGTTATCATTTTAAAACTTTATAAAGTTTAGTTAATATAAACGTTTATAAATTATGTTCAAGTGTTTTTTTTAGAAAATGATTAAAGTACATGCAATTAGCGGAGTTAGCACAATTGGAGCTAACATGATAGCATATGAAATTAATTCTGAAATTATTATTTGTGATATGGGAATTAATGAAATTGAAGCAAGT
>JAYYJK010000102.1:0-3692 GCA_036146255.1 Nanobdellota archaeon | reverse complement strand
AAATTCTAAGCTCATCTGTATCGATAACTGTTGCATCTTCTAGGCAAATTGACCCGTTTTTCTGCACAATTACACTTTCAACAGAGGTATTTAATTCTTTTAATAATTCTTTTAAAACCATAGGTTTATCTAACTTAATATCTAAAGTTTTGTCATCTTTTTCTATATATACTTTCATTTTTTTATTGTTTGTTTTTCTCTTCTAATCTCTAAAATTTTTGGAATGGTCATCTTTGATGAGCGGACAAAAATTATCTCATCTGATCTCTTCTAATCTCTAAAATTTTTGGAATGTAATGATTAAATGTATCAAATACTTCATAAAATTCTTGTGCTTGATCTAGAGTGTCTAGAGTTTGAAACTTTTTAATTTTTTTCTCTAATGTTAAAATAGTATCAATAAAAGCTTTAGGAAGATTATTATTTTTAATAATATATTCTCTTGATTTAGACTCATCATTAATTAATAAAGATAATTCTTGTTCATAATCTTCTTCTTGTTCAAATTTTTTATTTTCAAAAAATAAGACTAAAAGAGCTTTAATTTGCGTATATGTTCTTCTAAGTTCCTTAAGGGAATCAGAATTAACTTTTCCAATATACTTTTGGAAATTTTCTTCAGAATAAAGTAAAATCTGAAGCTCAATCATCACTTCTTCATATTCAAGCATAGTTTCATAAATCTTCCTTCTAGGAATGTTTTGCATAATTGTAACCATTTTTTATTTTATTAATGTAATGTATGAAAAACGACCAAAAATCTTTGATTTTTGAGTATGTTTTGCATAATTGTAACCATTTTTTTAAAATATTTTTGTGAGTTTATTTTATATAATTTCTTAGAACTAGAAACTGCAAAAAATTGCATAAATGTTTCGAGTTTAATTTTAGTTTACTAAAAAAACTCAACACTAGTAAAGGTAATACTTTCTTATTTATCAAAGTATCTAATTTTTCATTAAAAATACTTGCTCTCGATTCACTCTAAGGTGCTCATAAACCTTTTAAAATAGAAAAATTAAGGTTTTCATTAGTGTCACGAAATAATATTATAATAGTTTTATGTATGTTCTTATGTACCCTTACAAGTATCTATTCTACATACCCAGAAGTGTCAATTATTGCAACCCCTTCTTCTCTTGAAAACACATCTCTTTTTTTAGAAGGTTGGCTTGGAACTAGTGCTCAAGTTCAAATAAATAATCAAGTAGCAGAGTCATCATTTGCCTTTTCAAATCCAAATTCAATTTCAATTCCTCTTGAAGCAACAATGGATCAAGTACCAATTGAAGTATCAGTGGGTGAGAGATTTAATTTTGTTCACTCAGCACAAACAGAAGTCACATATGATATCTTCATCTATAAAGAAAGTGATTCAGGTAATGAACAAATATTTAGACATACTCTAAGTTCAGGAATTAGTCCTGATGTTCAAATTACAGAACCAGGAACATATGTTATTCAAGATTTATCTTCAGGTCTGAGCAGACAATTTTCAGTAAACTATCAAACACTCTCAAAAACTATTCCACTAACACCATCTCTTCTCTCAGATGGACAAAATACAATTACTATTATTTCCAATTCTCCAAATGGGGAAAGTTCAACAACGCAGAATACATTTGAATTTGAAAAATATGCAAATTCAATTACATTTACTTCTCCAAATGTATCTCAAACAACAAGTATTACAGGAACAATTACTGCAGAAAATCTTGACGATGAGTTTTATTATATTATCAATCAGGAAGGATTTTTAGCAAATTGTGGATCATACGCTGCAAATAAAATAACTTTTAGTGCAAATGGCGATGAAGTTACACTAAGTGGCCTTCAAGAAGGAAATAATATTGTGAGAATCATCTCAACTTCATCATCCTGTGACACTATCTCAGGAGAATATAGATTTGAAGTATTAGTAGATAGAGTAGCTCCAAGACTTAACTTAGTTGAAGCAACATATGGAAGACCTGGAAGTGATGACTCAGGAGAATATGAACCAGAAGTATTTGAACAAGAATTAATTTATACAAATGAAAATACAATTACTCTATTTTATGATGCTCAAGATATTGCTACATTTGAATATATTATCAATGGAAGAGCAGATCTACCTTTAGTAAATTATCAAACATTAGATCAAATTCCAAATATTCAAAATTATTACGTTGAATCAGATGGTTCTAATTTAGAAATTGTCTTGCAACCTTTCTCAGAATACACTCAAAGTTATGTGCTCTGGTCTTATGATAGAATTGAAGAGAGAAGAGCATCAATTTCTAATGGAGAAATTAGAATTTCTCTTAACTTAGAAGAGAATGTTAAAGAAGTTACTCTACAATACTTTGAAGGAGATGGTCCAGACACATTTAAAGAGGATCTCACAATTTATGATATTGCATTTCAAGATGAAGGAGAAAAAGAGACTGTAGATGAAATAGATTCAAGAGGTTTGTATGAAGTTCCTCTCTCTCTAGATGATGGAAGAAATAATATTACTTTACTTGCTTATGATATTAGTGGAAATGTTGCTAAAGAATCTTTTTCAATTGATATTGACTCAGAAGAACCAGAATTAGGAGACAGAGATGACTTTGACCCGTCTCCATCATCAACAGTTCATTTTCCAATTCAAAAATTAAAAGGGAATGTAAATAAACCAGGAGTACATATTGAAGTATTTACAATCCCAGAAGGAGAACAAACCTTTAACGATTTTGAGGGAGTTTCAAGAGATGCAACATGTTCAAATTTTGAACAACATTATCTTGTAAGAGCAATTGATGATCTCAATAGACAAAGACCTAGATCAACGACATTAAACATGCAAGAAATTCAATTAGATATTTCTATTCAGTCATTATTACTTAACAAAGAAACTACAACCTCAGATGAAAATGGAAACTTTGAAGTCTACATCGGACTAGAAGAAGAGAGTTTTACAAGAGGAGATGTTACAACTCAAAATGATAGGGTTGTAGATAGAACTGAGTCTACAAATAAAGTATGTATTATAATGGAAGATCAACATGGAAATGTAAATGTTGAAGAACTCTCTTACACTCTAGATACTGGAAATACTATGTGGAAAATCTCAGAAGTTACAACAACACCAAATTCAATTTATGCTGCAGAAATTGAACAAGTAGGAACAACACTCTCAGGGTCAGGAGATGTACAATTTTCAATGATTGCAAGATTTCAGTACTTGGGGCCTGGAGAAGTTGAAGATATTAGTGCTTTTACAATTAGCTTAGAAAATACGGGAGATTCAGATCCATTTCAGGGAAGAGGAAGAATTCTCAGCAGTGGTATGAATTATGTTTTTGACAAAACAACTAACGAGATGATAGTGTATGTACCTATTGAAGTATCCCCTTTAGGAGAAGACCCACTTGATTATCCTAGCGATATCAGATTTAATTTTGGAGCTAAAGTAACATATACTTTAGAAGATAATACAATGCCAATTGATACTAGAAACCCAATTTACTTTGAAGCGATTGTAAATATTGAAAGACCTCTAGATCATACAAAATGGTTAACGCCTTCAACAATTGAAAGTGGATTAGAATTTATCAATAAAACAATTAAATTCACAGAAAAAGCAACAAATGTTATGAAATATGCTTCTCTTGGAAGTACGTTATTATGTACTGGATATAAATTCTATCATTCTGGAGTTTGTTTAC
>JAYYJK010000101.1:0-3009 GCA_036146255.1 Nanobdellota archaeon | reverse complement strand
AAGAAGGTAAAGTACTCGCAGTAATTCAAAAAGGTTTCAAAAAAGGAGAAACAATCATAAGACCTGCAAAAGTTCAAATGAAAAAACCTAGAGAAGAATAATTTATTATTCAAAATAATCATTAAATTTTTTTAAGCTTAATTTTGTCAGATAAAAATATTCAAAATAAATAATTTTTGTTTTTTAAATAACTCAAAAAAAATAATAATTAATTCTTTTACAAAAATTAATAGAAGTTATCTATTTCCTACTTTTTAAATCTCTCTCAACTTCTCTCTCTGCAAAAAACCACCTTTTTTTCTTAGTTCTCTGACCAAGATAATCATCTAAATCTACTCTTTTTTCTTTTGATTTCTTGATAAATTCTTCTGATGAAGTTTCTCTATTAATAATATCCTCTTCTTTTCTTTTTTTATCTTCAGCTGCTTGTCTTTTAGATAATTCTTCTTGAGTTTTTAACTCTTGAAGTTTCTTTTCTTCCTCAGCAGCCTTTCTCTTAGCTTCTTCTTGAGCTTTTTGTTGTTCTACATAAGATGACCTATAGGAATAAGTATCATTCCATGATTTTCGTGATTTCTGAGATTGAACATAACTTGAGAGTTCATCCTCTTTTTTCTCCTCCGGTTTAGATTTAGCAAATAAAGTACCAAATATTGATTTTTGAGGTTTTTCTTCTTTAATTTTTTCTAATTCTTCTTCATATGAACTCTCTCTTTTAATTTTATTTACTCTCCTCTGAGCTTTTTTCCTAGATAAATCTGAGAAATGAACTTCTTTTTTCTCTGAGAGTTCCTTTAATTTTTGTTTTTGATATTCACTTTCTTTTTTTTTCTTTTTGGCTTCTTCTTCTTTTCTTTTCTTTTCTCTCTCTTGTTCTTGTTTTTTTATTCTCTCCTGTTTTGCTTTCTCTAAGTTTTTTCCTAAAATAACATCTTCTTTTCTTGATTTAGAATAGTGATTAGATATTTTTTGAGTTTTTCTTTTAAATTTTTCTCTAAGTTCATCTTCTTTTGTAAAAATAATATAGATAAATACAATTAGGAGTATAAGGAAGATAAGAAACCATAACCAATAGCTTGTATCTTTTTCAACAACCACTTCTTCTTCAACTAAAGTAGAATTATCTTCTTTTTCAATAACTGCAGTATTTGGGACTATTACTTCTTCTTGGACAACATTATTATTAACAGTTGATTCAAAATTTTCTTCATGAGCAACAATAACAGGTTCATATGTTACATACAAATAAGAATTTTTTGAATTACCTAGTTCATCTTGAGCTAAAAATTCAATACTATTGAGACCTTCTTCAAGTAAAACTTGCGTTGAAAATTGATCATTTGAATTACCCTTAAGAGATTTTGTATCAATTAAATTTCCATTATACTTAACATTAATTTCTAATGTTGCTCCATCTTCTAAAGCACCTTTTAGAAAAAATTTTGAATCTTGTACTACTTGATTATTTGAAGTTGATACAAAAAATTCAATATCTGTTTTAAGTGGAGTTCCTTCAATCTCAGCTGATTCTTCTGAATTCCCTGCTAAGTCAACAACTTCTACATAATAATCATAAGTCTGAGGATATTCAACATCATCATCTTCATATCTTGTTTTTGATCCTTCATATATTTCATCACCATCTCTATATAATATATATCTTACATCTAAATGATCATCTTGACTTTGAGTCCATTCTAAATAAATTTCCCCATTATCTTTTTCTTCTAATGTTAATTCAATATCTTCTGGACTACTAGTGTCATAGAAAAATTCTTTCTCAAAGTATTTCTTAAAACCATCTTTGATACACGAAAATGAAATTAAAACATCCTCAAATCTTTGAACATCAACATCTACTTTAAATGTTGATCCACTTTTAGTAAAAGAAGAAGTATCAGAACTACCATCAACTTCTATTAGAGAACAAGAATTAGCATTTGAAGTGAAAGAAAATTCTTCTTTATTTGAATATCTTTTAACTGAAGAAATACTAATATCATCAATAAGGGAAAAGGTTCTAGAAAAAGAATTATTATTCTCATCAAAAACAACCAAAGAAACATCCCCTTTTGTAAAAGGTAGAGTTACTGTTTTTTCAAAAGTAATTCCTGAAATATCTTCCTCTAATGAAACACTTCCTTGAGTGAAAGCATATGAAGCTAATTGTGTATCATCACTAATTTCAAATTCCACATAATATGTTGATTCTTTTAGGGTATATACAAATTCTTCTAAAATTGGTTCATAAATATCTCCAACTTCAATACTACTTGAAATACTATTACTATTTCCTGCTTCATCAATAACTCTAATTTGATAATCAAATTCTTCTTGCTCATTAAGTTCAAAAACAAAAGAAGTTGAATTTAAAACTCTATCAAAAACATAATTTGAGTTCTCTTTAACTAATAATTCAACTAAGCTAAAAGAATTTGAATTATCAGAATATGTAAATTCTACTTCTACCTGATTTAAAGACGCATTAAGAACTTCATCAATAATTGAAATATCTGGTTTAACTACATCGAGATATACAGTTTTTGTTTCATTAGAAATTGAGAAATCAAATTCATTAGGGATTGTAGTTGATGAGTTATCAGAATCAAATAATGTGAGAAGGTCAAGTTCAATACAAAAATCATCGTCACATTGTGTTAGATTATACTCCAATAGTGTCTCTTGAGAGTTTAATGTATAAGAAACCTCAAGAGTTTCATTTGAATCATCATAGATACTAACTACTGAATCACTTAGAGAGAAAAAATTTCTCTGAGCTCCTTGAGAATCTTGTATTTCAAAAGAATAACCTGCACATATAGAAAATAATACTAAAAATAGCAGTAAAAACGTTTTTTTCATAGATATTTCCCATAAATTGTATTTTTAAAATTATGCAATAACTTATCACTAATAACTAAAAGAAAAGGACTATATTGCTACTTTTCCCTTAATAAAAGGATGAAATTTGTAATTTTTAATTTTAATATCTTCATAAGTAATTTCATC
>JAYYJK010000100.1:0-3436 GCA_036146255.1 Nanobdellota archaeon | reverse complement strand
TTTAAGAGCTTGCTGGTAAACTTCCCAAGCTGAACCTACAACTTTTCCACAAGAAAAACATCTAACTGGTACAATCATAGTAAATAAAAGCAGGCTTATTTTATAAAGATTATGTTCTACTAAGAATGTAATAAGGTAGAAATAATCAATTAATAAAAAATAAATCATAGAAGTAAAGAAAAGAAAATTAATTTTGTTTCTTTACAAGAGACATACTATCTAAAATCATCTTAGCATAAACTCTTGGATGTCCTTTAGTTGATAAAACATCTAAAATATGTGAGTCTGAGACTCCTTTATGTTTTAATGTTTCTACTAAACCAATAAGATGATTTTCATATTCTGTCATCGTAGAAACCAATGAGCTCAGAGAATTAACATCAAATTCTGGTGTTTCAACATCAACTTTAACCCTTAAATCATTTAATTCATCCCTAATGTCTCTTACTTCCCTATCTACAATTGATTGAACATCATGGAGTTCATGGATTTTTCTCTCTCCTTCATTAACAAGAACTTTTAATTTTGTTTCATAGTTATCTAAAACATCAAATTTTTGTTTAACTAAACTTTGAACTTCTTTCATTAAATCTTCAACTTCTTCTACCACAATTCCTTTAAAATTTGCAAATTGATTATCAAAATCTAAAAATCTTTTATTAAATTGCTTCTCTAATGACATTAATCTCTCTTCAACCTTTTCTTGTAATACTTTTTGCTCTAAATGAAGGCTTTCAAAAAAATCCAATTCTTTCTGCTCAGCAATTTCTAAATTTTTAGTTAATTCTAATTCTCTTGATTCTAATTGTTCTGCTATTTCATGTAATCGTTTAAATTCTGTATCTAATTCTAATTTAACTTTTGATACATTTTTTTCGATAAATTTCTTCTCTAATTTAGAAATAGAAGATGATAAATACTCATGCAGAGAGGATACTTTTTCATTAAAAGAAGTTCTAAAAGAATTATCTTGTTCTGTAAAATATGTCCTAATATCAGTTGTAAAACCTGAGAGTTTTGCCTTGTAATGTTCAAAATCTTCTTCTAATTGTACTCTTCTTACATGGATTACATCATCAACATGGCTCAAAAATTCCTTTTTCTTATCTTCGAACTCTAAATCTTCTTTTTTAAGATTATCAAGTTCAATAGTTAATGATTCTGAGTACTGTTTTGTTAAATTTGCAATTTCTC
This sequence comes from Nanobdellota archaeon, assembly GCA_036146255.1. GTDB lineage: Archaea > Nanobdellota > Nanobdellia > Woesearchaeales > UBA583 > UBA583. Next base: position 2,242 of record JAYYJK010000100.1, on the reverse strand, counting down.
CTTTAAAATCATGTAGTTCTGCAACCATTGCTTTTTTATCTTCTTCGATAATGAGAAGTTTTGATAAAAATTCAGATTCTTTTTGTTTTAATTCATCATCAAACGTAGAAACATGTTCTTCAAATTCTTTCTTAAAAAGATCTTGAGCTGTAACTAATTTTGATTCAACATCTTCAGATATTTCTCTTTGAAATTCTTTTAATGATGTTTGAGAGTGAGTTTTAAATTCTTGTAACTTTAAAATCTCTTCAGAGAGTTTTTCTTTAAGACTTGTTTCAACTGATGAAATAAAAGAAGAACTATTTTCCTCTAATTGTTTTTTATAGAGCGATAATTCTTTTTTTTGTTCATTTGACAATGATTCAAATGAATCTACAATCTCATTATATTTAGAGGAAATAAAAGAATGACTCCCTTCTTGTGCATGTTCCAAATCTTTTATTTTTTGATTTACTTCTTCTTCAAAAATTGTAATTGAATCATTATTTTGCTTTGATACTGAAGTAATTTCTTGAAGTTCATGATGGAGTTCATCTAAATAATTTTTGAGCAATTCTTGACTCTGAGATTTAAAAGACAACAATTCTTCTTTTAATACGGAAGTCTGAGAAGTAATTGATTCAAGTTCCATGTCTGATTTTTCTTTTAATTTGTAAAAATCTAAAGAAAACTGTTCCTGTAATTTTGTTTTAAATGAATCTGCTTCTTTTTTTAACATAGCATGAGATTTCTCTTTAAACTCTTTTATTGCTAATTCTTGTTTTTTTTGTTTTTTATCTTCTTGAAAAGATTCTTTTAATTTATTTACTTCTTTTGAAAGTTTTTCTTGTTGTTTGGATTGAACCATTAACGATTCATTAACACTAGATTCAATATCTCCAATGCCTTCTAGTTGAGTTGCTAAAGTTTCTAATTGAGTTGTGCTAAAAGATTGAAGTTCTTTAAATGAAGTATCTAAAGAAAGTAATTTTTTCTCAACTTTTTTTACTAATTGAAGGGCAGAGTCTGAATAGAGATCATCTTCAAATCTACCCACTAAACTTTTCATAGAATCCATCTCTTTTTGAAGAGATAAAACCTTACTCTCAAATGCTGTAAAATCTAATTCTTCTTCTGAAATTTTTGATAAAACATTGTCTTTAAGTGATTCAAACTCCTTCAAAGATTTACTTAAATCTTTTGATTGTTTAGACAAAGATGTTTTCATAGAAGTAACTTCCTTTAGTGAAGTTTGAAGCTGAACTTCTGATTTTAATGAAATTTTTTCTAATGATTTATCTAATTTCTTTTCTAATTTCGCAATTGATTTGGTAATCTCTTTACTATCAAGATCCTTTAATTCATTTCTTAGCAATGCATGTTCTTTAAGAGCATCAACAACCCTAACTTCAATGTCTGATAAACTTTTTTGAAAATCCTTTTTTGTTTTTTTAGAAGAGGTTTCAAATTCTGATCTAACTTTACTAATTTCAACTTCTAAAAGATTTGAAATTTCTGAAAAAACATCTACTTTAACTCCTTTCAAATCTAATTTTTTTAATAATGGTGCAAAATCTTTAATAATTTCCTCCTTAATTGAAGTAAAAAGAGAATTATAGTGTTTTTTTGCATCGTGTGTATCAATTTTTTTAGCAAGTTTTGTAACATCTGTTGCTAATTTATCTTTTGCTTTCTCTACTTGTGAAACTTGAGAATTTAAATTTTTAATCAAATTAAAACTCTCCTCGATAATAGAATGTTCTTCAGGAGAAATTTGATCATTGATAGTAACAGAAGCCTTAGTTGATTTTTTCGTCGCTCCTTTTTTTGTAGCCATAACCTAATTTCAACTATAGAGCATATAAAAATAAGTAATTATTAAAGAGTTGAGAAAACAAAAAACATTAAAAAATAAAAAACAAACCTACAAGAAAAAAATTGTAAAAACATAAAATTGTATACTACTAATAAAAACCATAAATACTTACATACTAGATAAATTTGTAAATCTGAGGATGAAGGGATTTGAAGTACATCATTTTAGCATAAAATGATTCTGTCAAAAATAAAATTTTGAACACCTTGAAAAGGGTTTAAAGAACTGAACTTACTAATTTTGTGAAACAAAATATGTGAGGGAAGGGATTTGAACCCTTGAACCTTACGGACTGGAGCCTAAATCCAGCGCCTTTGACCTGACTTGGCTACCCCCACAAGAATAATATTGTGTGCCAAACAAGTACCGAGTTAACTCGATAATAAA
>JAYYJK010000099.1:0-3700 GCA_036146255.1 Nanobdellota archaeon | reverse complement strand
CCAATATCTTTCCAACTCACTTTAAGATCATGGCTTACAATCACATAATTTTCAACTGGAAAATTTTTAGATAAATTAATTTTATCTGTTACAACTAATGATTTTTGTTCATTAACAACTGTATCTCCTACTTTCAAATCTTCTTTCATTGTATTTGAGATTTCTACTAAAAAATTACTCTGATTTGGTAATTTTACAATTGCTTTTTGTTCATCAGTAATAGAAATAACTTCTGAGACAATAAATGGAGGAGTTCTAAACTTTTCTAATTCTGCCTGATAAAACTGCACAGTCCTTTTAAGATTTTTATTCTCTTCTTCAAGCCTTGCATTTTCATAAGAAATAGCATAAAGCGGATCATCTTGAGGAGATCCTGGTTGTTTTGTTTGTGTTTCTTCCATTTTTTAATAAATAACCTATAAAAAACTAAGAAAAATGATTATATAAAGGTTTGGGATGGTGATAATACTTATATAATTTTTTGATTAAAGTCAGGAAATTCATATTCATAAATTATTTCCCTATATTTTTCTTTTGATAAAATCGAAATTGCAATATCTTTAATTGGTTTTGAAAGATAAGAAATAAAATCTTTAAATTCGTGATATGAATATTTAAGTGTTTTATTTGATAAATGAGAAACAATAAAATCTAAATCTACTAATACTACATGCACTTCTCTCTCATTGTATAATACCAACCAAGGATCAAATTCATTAATAAGTAAACTCTCTTTAGTTAACTGTAACCAACTATCAAATAATTGCTCAAATAAAAGAACTATTTGGTTTCTTGACAAATTGTGAAAAAGGTCAATATTTGGTTTAGTAAATGTATTAATTGGCATTACTGAATAATTCTGTAATGTAAAATCACTCATAAATATAACTCTATTGAGAATTTCCTTATCAAAATTAATACAATCTACTGTCGTAGCATCTAAATTAAATTTTCTTACTGTATACTGTAAGAGTTTTTGTTTCTTAAGATATGAAAACTTTGATTCGTATTCTTCAAAATTTGATGTTATTTCTTTACCTGCCAAATATATTGTAGCCCAAATAGAATTATTTTTATAATAAATTATTTTATAGGAATATACTTCGCTATAATGTCCTTTACCCAATGAATGTAATCTCTCAATACTGTAAATATATTTTTTTGAAAACTCTTTTATAGTTCCCTTATGAAAAAAAAAATCAAACATAAATAAAGTAAAAAATTAGTCTTTAAAAATATTGCAATAAACCTTTTTGCTTAGCTTCTTCCTTTTCTTTTTCAAAATTTTGTGTCTCTTCTACTAACTCATCTACTTCCACTTCTGTTACTTCTCTCACTCTAATTTCTTTAGGTTTTGAAGACCTTGAGAATTTCTCAACTCTCTTTAACTCATGAGAGAAATCTTGCTCATATGTATCTCCATGTAACTCTTTTTTAATTGAAATTGTTAGTGCATCCCCAATTACTCTTGAGAGTTGTTCAAATGTTGCTGAACGCAAATCTGAGAGAGTACCAAAACCTGCTTTTTTTAGTTTTCTAGCCCTTACTCTTCCAACTCCTTTAAGAGAAATGAGAACTAAAACGTCATCCTTAATTCCTGACTTAAATCTCTGTCGTAATTTATTAAAATAATTTTTAAGATAAAATTGTTTTCTAAGTTGTGAAAACTCTTCCAAACAATATAAAAGCCAATCTATTACTTCTTTTTTAAAATGCAGCTCTCCTGGAGTAATTGAGTACTTCTCTGAAATATACTCCTCTGGCGCCTCCTCTATCCAATCCTGCATAATTTCTGCAGTTTTAAGTCCATTCATAAAGTCTTGAAGGTCTTGTTCAAATGGGTCATATTCAACAAATAGCTCTTCTTGGACATCATCTGCGAGTTGCATATAATGTTCTTCTTCTTTTTTCCCCATCCTAAAAAGAGGTTTCATTTCCATAGTTGTTGAAAATAGTTGAATTAAATTAAAAACATGTTGTCTTGAAACATATTTTGACCCTAAAGTTTTTACAAAAATATCAAAATGACTCAAAAATAAATGAGCTGTATCTGGATTTAAATAAAGCTCTGATACTTTTTTTCCAAGGGTTGTAGCAACATAATAATTATCATCTTCTCGTACAAATTGATACTCTTTTAATATTTTCAAAACTTTAAAAATATTATAATAAAGACCATCTAAATCGTGGTATTGTTCTCCATATAAAGTATTTTTAAAAAATTCTTTAATTTCATCTTCAGTATTAATAATATCCATTGAAACTAGAGATAAAACATACATCTTAAGTGTAGGTTCAACTGCTAATTTTGAATAAATCTCTTCAGGTTTACCATGAATATATTTCTTAATAACTCTCTCTAATTCATTATCGTCTTTGATATGAACTACTGAATGTCCTATATCTTCATGACCTGGCCTTCCAGCACGTCCTGCCATTTGCATAAACTCTAAAACGGGTATATCATTAAATCCCCTAGAAGAGTACCTTTTATAATCTTTAATAATTACCTTATATGCTGGCAAGTTTAGTCCTGCTGCAAGAGTAGGAGTACTTGAAATCACCTTAATAATTCCTTTCTTAAAATTCTCTTCAATTAAATATCTTTGTTTTGAAACAAGACCACTATGATGAAATGCAATTCCTTGCTCCACACATTTTGCAAGTCTTCTACATTGTTTGGTAGGTGATTGCATTACTTTTAAAATTTGCTCTGAGAGTTGAGAGAGTTCTTTTTGATGAGAAACTATTTTTTTCTTCTTTACAGCCATTGCAATTTTTTCTGCTGTAGCTTCAGAAGAATTTTTAGAATTATTGAAAATAAGAAGTTGTTTTTCTATAGCTAAAGTATCTAAAACCAAATTAATTATTGATTCTTTACTCTCAACAGCAATTGATTTAGAACCTAGTACTTTTACTTCATCCATACTAAAATTAGTATTCATATGCATATAAAAGTATGCCATAAAAAAAGTAGAAAAACAACTATTTTGAAAAACATAGTTTAAGTAATATAAAAAAGATACGACAAAAGTTTAAAAATAATATTTCTTAGAAATTCTTATGGATTATTCAATTCAAGATGATGGATCTCTTACTGCAACTTTTATGGACGGTGGAAAATACGCCTATGGTAAACAAATGAATTTGAGAGATTTTTACACAGAACTAGGTAAAACACTAACAGAATCTGGATGGGATGATATTACTTGGGATAAAGACCCTAAATTTTTTTCTAATGTCAATGCAACATCTAAATTAAAAAAAGGAGAACTCGCAGACACTAAACAACTCAAAAGAAACAAAAACATGTATGAGCAAAAATTCTTTTGGTGCGATAAAGGAGATGGTGCCTTTGATGTAGAAATTATTTGGAAAGCTAAAAAAAAAGGTTCTTTGTATGGAGATGAATCAGTAGTTACCTTTGAACTTAATTTATCAAATCGTAATATGAGAAATGTAGAAATATTAGATGGAAATAATAAAATTACTCTCCAAGATGGAGGATGGGAACTTAGAAACAAAATGGAATATAAAAATGTAGTTCTAAGAGAAAAATTCAAAAAACTTCAATACATAACAAAATGGACTCCCTTCTCTGAAGAATATCTCAAAGAAATTATGTCAAAAATGTGGTTTGAAAAAAATGTTGATCATGAAATTGAAGTGATGAGAAGAAAATGTTATGATAAAATAAAAG
>JAYYJK010000098.1:0-3453 GCA_036146255.1 Nanobdellota archaeon | reverse complement strand
TTGAATTAGTACTTGATGGATTTGAAGAAGTAATGAAACAAGGACCTCTTGCAAGAGAAGGTTGTGTTAACATGAAAATTAAATTAATGGATGTTACTCTGCACGAAGATAGTATTCACAGAGGTCCTGGTCAAGTTTACCCAGCAATTAGAGATGGTCTAAAACAAGCAATTGGAGAAGCAGGAGCAATGCTTTATGAGCCTGTTCAAGTTATCCAAGTTGATTGTCCGCAAGATATGATGGGTTCAGTTTCAGCTGAAATTTCAAACAGAAGAGGTCAAGTAGTTGACATGATTATGGATGAAGACAACCTATCAGTTATCGCTAGAGTTCCAGTTGCAGAAACATTTGGAATGACAGGAGATATTAGATCAGCAACAGGTGGAAAAGGATCATTTTTTGTAAAATCAATGGCTTTCGAAGTATTACCTCATGAGAAACAAGCTCAAATCATTAAAGAGATTAGAGATAGAAAAGGATTAACTGATAATCAATAATCACTTTGTGATTATTGGTGTGTCCTAGAGGATACAACCAGTAAAGTCAATGGCTTTACTTTTCTTTAAATAAATTTATTCTAAATATAAAAACATAATAATGTAATTTTACTATATTACTCCAGAATACATCTAGGTATTTTGGGGTATTTATAAAAATCTAAAATAAAAACAAATTCTGAATTCACTATATCTTTTCCAAATAAAGATTTTATGTTGTTATACTCAACATACATTTCATTAATAGATGATGCAAAAAAAGTAATTGAAATATTCCAAGTTCCTAAAGATTCAACGTAAGATGTAATATAGCTATTAGTGATTATTTTTTCTTTTAAATCTAAAATTTTATTTGGTTTAAATGAAAATAATGCAATACCCCATATTTTATTAAATTTATTTCCATCAATCACAATTGAATTTCCAAGCAAAACATTATCTTTTTCAAGTTTTTTTATTTTATAAGAAACTGATTCTGAAGTAGATTTTAAGGTACTAGCTATTTTTGCATAAGATTGATTTGGATTTTGACCTAATATAAAGATAATTTCCTTATCTCCTGGAGATAGAATAATTTTACTATTTTGAGATATATTTTTTTTAAAAGAATTATTATCTAAATCCTCATCAAATAAAGTAGATAAAAAAAAGTTGCTTGGTGACTTGTACTTATCAATAACTATTAATAGATCTAGTCTCTGTATTATTGATGAAAAATTTTCATATATTTCTTTAATAAATAGATTTGCATTAGAATCATTTTTTGCTAAAAATGAAATTTTACAATCATAACTTCCAAAACATTTTCCAATCCAAGTAGTATTCTGATGAGATATAAGATATTCAAAAAAGCCTGAGGAAATATTTTCTGAAAAATTTTGAAATTTAATAAAAACATTAAATTCTTTTAAGTTAAAATACCTGTAATCAACTTTTAATGAGTAATCTTTGATAAAACCTAATTCTTCAAATGAGGATAATTTAGAGGAAATTGTTTCTTTAGAATAGCCTATTTTTTTGGATAATTGCCTATTACTTTGTCTAGAATTTTGTATTAGTTCTAGTAATAACTCTTTATCTTTTTTTGAAAACATAATACAAATAAGAAAAAATACTTTAAAAAATTTTGTTTTGTCTAGAATAATTAAAGAATATTATTATAATAATTGAAAATTATACATTAATATGTCAAATATTACTATGATAGGAACTGGATATATTGGACTTGTTACGGGGACCCTTTTTGCAGATAAAGGAAATAATGTTACTTGCGTAGACAAAAACCAAGAAATTGTTGAATTACTTAATTCTGGAAAAATACATATTTTTGAACCAGGACTTGAAGAACTAGTTAAAAAAAATAAAAAAGAAAATAGGATTAAATTTACAAAAAAATTAGATTTAAGTGACTCCGAATTTATATTTTTAGGAGTAAATACTCCTTCAAATAAAGAAGGTTCTTTTAATTTAGAATATCTATTATCTGCTGCAAGAGATATAGGAAGAGCACTAAGAAATGTTTCTGGATATAAAATTATTATTTGTAAGAGTACAGTTCCACAAGGAACACATAAGCTAATTGAAGAAATAATTACTGCTGAAATACAAGATAATGGTAAACTTAAATGGGATTATGTTTCAAATCCTGAGACCTTAGCCGAAGGTACTGCAGTTAGAGATTTTGCAAAACCTGATAGAATTATTATCGGAACAAACTCTGATAAAGCTTTTCAAAAAATGAAATTATTATACCATCCATTTATTAAAAATGATATAATAATGAGGGGGACTCCCTCTGATGCAGAACTTGCAAAATTGATGTCAAATACTGTATTAGCTTCAAGAGTCGCAACTGCTAATGAATTTGCAAGAATTGCCGACATTACTCCTGGAGCAGATGCAGATATAATTAGAAAAATGGTTTGTGAAGATGAGCGAATTGGATATAATTTCATGTTTCCGTCCCCAGGATATGGAGGGAGTTGTTTTCCAAAAGATATACAAGGACTTGTTAATCAATCAAAAATTGATGGCTATAACCCACTATTACTAAGTCAAATACATAAATCAAATGAAGAACATAAAAAATACACTGGAGAGAGAATCTCTACTTTATTAAATGAAATAAAAAATCCAACTATAGGAATATGGGGAATTACATTTAAACCAAATACTGATGATATGAGAGATGCAGCCTCAATACCAATTATTTCTGGACTTATTAATAGAGGTGCAAATGTAATTGTTTATGATCCACAAGATTCTAAAGCCAAGGAAATTTTTGGAGATAAAGTTACATTTGTAAATTCCCAATATGATGCCGTAAAAAATGCGGATGCTCTTATTCTAATGACTGAGTGGAGTTGTTTTGATTCAATAGACTATAATCGACTTAAAAAGAATATGAAAGGAAATTATTTATTTGATTTGAGGAATAGGTGGAATCCAAAAGATGCAAATAATGCAGAATTTACTTATGTTGGAATGGGAAGATATTACCCATTTTTTAATAAAAAATGAAAATAGTACTAGTGACAGGTTGTGCTGGATTTATTGGTTCTCATGTAGCAGAAGAATTACTTAAAAGAGGAGATTGTGTTATAGGAATTGATGAAGTTAATGATTATTATGCTACTAAACAAAAAGAAGAAAATCTGAAAATTTTAGAAAAATATGAGAATTTTAAATTTTTTAAGAAAAATCTTGCAGAATTTAAAGATATAAAACAAATATTTGAAGATGAAAATATAAGTTATATTGCTCATTTAGCAGCAAGAGCAGGAGTTAGACCTTCAATTGAAAACCCCTTTATTTACGAGGAATCAAATATTAAAGCAACATTAAACTTATTAGAACTAGGTAAAATATTTGGTATCAAAAATTTTGTTTTAACATCATCATCTTCAGTTTATGGAAATCAACAAAAAGTTCCTTTTTCTGAAAAGGATGTTGTAGA